>WFQU01000141.1 GCA_015486845.1 Anaerolineae bacterium
CAACAAGGAGTGCGTGAACACCCACACCACCGACAATTCATCGTCATGAATTGTACCGTATTTCTGGGGCGTACCCTATTGTAACCAACGATTTTGAATGTGCTTTTACAAATGTATTTACGAATGTATCTTATACGAGGAGGAATTTTCGTATTGCTGGCGTAATATATTTAAGATCAGCGTTCCATAATGATTTTTGGTGCTGGACATAGCTATGGGTTGTGTTATGAGTATAGTCATACAGATTTTCTTTGTTTCCACGGATAATAAGTGTGGGTAGGTATCATGGTTAGTTCCTGTTGTGTGTGATGGTGTATCCTTGGCTAGCAAGAATGGCCGAAGCTCGCGTGTTTAGTGACTGAGGGTCACATCTACGACCTATCAAATCTGTTAGAATGGACGTTTCGGATTTGCCGGCGAGCGGCTTACGGTCACTGGCTTTAGTCGGGGCATTTTTGGTAGCGTCGTGCACATGGCGTCGGATAGAAAGTCGCAGGCAGTATTGATGTATAATAATATTTTAGTTCCTTTGGATGGCTCTCACTGTGCTGAAGGCGCTTTGCATTATGCTGTAGAAATGGCGAAAATGCGCCAAAGTGTCATTCATCTAATGACTGTCATGCCTGTAATCCCCGGCCACAAAGCTGCCATTGTGCAATTGTACCCGCTGCAAGTCGAGTGCCGGGATTTGAGCAATCATATGGTGCGTCACCTTAAACAGGAAATGCTTAGTTATTTGGATATGACAGCCTGGGATATTGAAGAGGAAGGCATTACAACGGTCACGGATGTCTCTGCCGGTGATCCCGCTGAGCAGATTCTGCAATATATTGTTGATTATGATATTGATCTCCTGGTACTTTCTGCACATGGTTTGGGTGGTAGCAAGCAGTGGGCTTATGGTGGGGTGGCCTCCAAGGTTTTGCAACGCGCTTCTGTTCCGGTCTTATTGATTAAGCAGGCTAAGCAAGAGGATGATTTGTCCATGGAAGCGGATACTGAGGAGGTAATTCATGACCTCATACAAAGTTCGGTTTGACGCATTTTTACCCCCGGAGATGGCCCAAAGAGCTGAACACGTCGGCATTGCTAAAACGGAGCTGGCCGTTGGTGAGACTATCGCATTAGGTATTTTAGCGGGTGCTTTTATCGCGATGGGCGCAATTTTTGCTACAACCGTCACGGCCGGTGGGGCCTCCCTCCCGTTTGGCGTGAAGAAATTGTTGGCTGGTCTCGTCTTTTCTTTAGGGCTCATCCTGGTTGTCGTGGCCGGTGCTGAGCTTTTTACCGGCAATAACTTGATTATCATGGCTTGGGCCGACCGGCGCATTAGCACCTTTCGCCTGTTACGGAATTGGGCGCTGGTTTACACGGGTAATTTCATAGGCTCTGTTGCCACGGTCATTGGTATTTACTTGGCTGCCCAGTACAAATTCGGCCAGGGTACTATTGGGGTAAACGCCTTGGCCATCGCCGACGCCAAAATTCACTATAGCTTTTTGCAAGCCGTGATGTTGGGTGTTTTTTGTAATGCTTTGGTCTGTTTGGCTGTTTGGCTCTGTTTGAGTGCGCGCAGCACTGCCGATAAAGTGCTTTCCATTATTTTCCCTATTACGGCTTTTGTTGCTGCCGGCTTTGAGCACAGCGTGGCCAACATGTTCTTTATCCCGATGGGTTTGTTCATTAAAATGGATCACGCGTTCATGTTGCAAGTCGGGGCTACCTATGCCGATCTTACTTGGGGAAACTTTCTCTGGCGCAACTTGTTGCCGGTGACCATCGGCAATATCATCGGCGGAGCTGTATTCGTGGGACTGGTGTATTGGTATATTTACCTTCGCCCGAAAGCCGAGGTGCTTTAAGAGATTTACAGCCATTGTGATCTTGTTATCTCCAGAGTGACGTTGCTACATAGTGCTGGCAGAACCCGGCTGAACTGCACTAATATGGGTAAAGGTCGCGACATGCCAGCACTGTCAATACTAATACTGATGTAGCCAAAGCCCTTTTTCAGGGAGACTGGGGGTGAAACGTCCTCAGTGGTGTGCCCCTCTTTTTGGGTACGGGGGTTTGGGGGCTTGTTCCCAAGAAAGAGAAGTAAATAACTGGTCTACCGCCATCGACTAATGCTATTTCCATCCCCCGTAGCCTGACCTCTCAAGCCTGCGATTTCCAACCTTGTCCAGAGATTTTCATCCGCTGTACGCCTATGATTACTTTCCTACTACCATTAATGGTTCTCTCGATTTGACGAGCATTCTACATGATGTATAATTAGATTCATTCTAAAATTAGATTCGTTCTAATAATAGTTAGAGCGCGTCAGTTTGTATGTGAAGGTTAAGGAGCAGTGAGATGGTAGCGCAGAAGGAAGAAATGTGGCGGAAGGCGTTACAAGCGCACGGGCTACGGCTCACGCCACAAAGGGAAGCCATTTTGTCGTATTTGGCCCACACGCGGGTGCATCCTACGGTAGAGGAGGTCTACACCACCGTGCGGGAGACTTTTCCGCATATGGCACGGGCTACGGTGTACAACACCCTGAACCGCATGGTGGATTTGGGTTTGTTAGTGGAATTGAAGCGGAACGATGGCGCGGTGCGTTATGAAACGGACGATTCGCCGCATGCTAACGCTATCTGTTTGCGTTGCGGGCAGGTTTGGGATGTTCCACTGCTTTCCGTACCGGCAGTGGACTTGAGTAATTTACCTGATTTTGAAGTGCGGGTGACGCACGTGGAATTATACGGTTATTGCGCCCGTTGCCGGCAAGCTATGCGGCGGGAAAAGGAGGAGTTTGAAGATGCCTGAGCATGTGGAAAGATTGATGCTAAATATTGACCTGGATCGTGCCGAGATGCGACGTAATTTGCATACTTTTCTGGCCGCGTTGCTCGCGTTGCCCGGCGTTCAGCAGGCTGTCTGGGATGCTGAGCGCAAATGTGTGGACTTGCGCTATGATCCGCGCCGCGCACCGCTTCCGCAAATGCACGGCATGGCCCGTGATTTGGGGCTTGAGGTGTTGAATACGCATAGATGGAGCACATTGCGTTTTAGTGGTGCGTGTGCTCTGTGTGATGGGCGTTTAGAAGAGGCATTAATGGGTTTGCCGGGGGTGGTGCAAGCCTCGGTAAACGTTTCATCGCACCTTGTGACGGTGGAATACGAGCCGGATAGCGACGTCACGCCAGCGCGTTTGGCGGCCTTTTTGCAGCGCCACGGGCTCCGGGCAGAAACAGAAAACACTTTCTGGCGACGGGTGGTCGAAACGACAACGGTGTGGTGGCAAGTGCCGGAGCTAGTGATGGTGACCTTCTCCTTGATTTTCTTGTTAGCGGGCTTGGGCACGGAGCATTTTTGGCATGGGCCGCGTCTTTTAGCAGTTGGGTTTTACATTTTGTCGTATTTGGCCGGCGGTTACGAAGGCGCGTTGACCGCTTTCAGTGCTTTGCGGCAAGGGATTCTGGATATTGACTTCTTGATGATCGTGGCGGCTTTAGGCGCCGCGTATTTGGGGCATTGGTCAGAAGGCGCAACGTTGCTTTTCCTCTTCTCCATTAGCGCTGCGTTGGAAGAATTTGCCATGGATCGCACGCGGCAAGCTATCGAGAAATTGGCTGCGCTGCGTCCGCTGCAAGCGTCCGTCCGTCGTAACGGGCGTGAAATCGTTGTGCCGGTGGAAGAAGTCGCCATTGGTGATTTAGTGATTGTCCGCCCGGGTGAGGCGTTGCCGGTGGATGGTGTCGTGCGGGAAGGAATCTCGGATTTGGATCAATCGTCCATCACCGGGGAATCGGTACCGGTGACCCGGCGGCCGGGAGATAAAGTGTTTGCCGGCTCTTTGAATGGCGACGGCAGTTTGTTGGTGGAAGCAACTAAACGGGTCGAAGATTCGACTTTGGCGCGTATTATCCAGATGGTGGAAGAGGCGCAAAGTGGCCGGGCGCCAACGCAGCGCTTCATTGACCGTTTTAGCCAGCCTTACGCGACCGGTGTTGTGGCGGCGGTGCTGCTTTACTTGGCCGGAATCGTCTTGTTGGGACAACAACCGTTTCACGCGGCTTTTTACCGGGCGATGACTTTGTTGGTCGTAGCTTCACCGTGTGCGCTGGTGATTTCCACGCCGGCTTCGTTCCTCTCTGCCATTGCCGCCGCAGCCCGGGAGGGCGCGTTGTTCAAAGGTGGTGTTTATTTAGAGAACCTGGCCCGGGTCAAGGTTGTTGCTTTTGACAAAACAGGTACACTGACTTACGGCCGGCCGCAAGTCACGACGGTCTTACCGGCGGACGGTATTGCGGCGGAAGAACTCTTGCGGATGGCGGCTTCGGCCGAGCAGCGCTCCGAGCATCCTTTGGCGCAAGCCATTGTGCGGCAGGCGCGGGAAGACGGGCTTTCCCTAACCGAACCGACGGCTTTTCAAGCGTTGGTCGGCAAAGGCGCTCGGTCGACGGTGGATGGCCGGGAAGTTTTCATCGGTAACCAGCGGCTGATGGCAGAAAACGGATGGAACGTCCCGTCACAATTGGTGACAAAAGCAATCCAATTGCGCCAGCGGGGCGAGAGCACAGTGTTCGTCGGTACCGGTGAGGGCGTGTTGGGCCTGGTTGCCTTGGCGGATGTCGTGCGCCCTCAGGCGGCCGAGACAGTTCGCCGGCTGAAACAGACTGGCATCCAGAAAGTGGTGATGTTGACCGGTGACAGTGAAGCGGTGGCGCATGCTATTGCTCGCCAAGTCGGGGTGGATGAAGTCTTTGCCGGGCTGCTCCCGGAAGAAAAAGTACAGCGCGTGCGGGCATTAGAAGCAGAAACTCCCATCGCCATGGTGGGTGACGGCATTAACGACGCACCCGCTTTAGCTTTGGCAACGGTGGGCCTGGCCATGGGCGCAGCCGGCACCGATGTGGCTATGGAAACTGCCGATGTCGTGTTAATGGCCGATGATTTAAGCAAGCTGCCGTTTGTGTTGGACTTGAGCCGCAAAGCACAGCGCATCGTCCGGCAAAATCTCATCATTAGCGTGGGGGTGATGTTGCTACTGGTGGTGACGACACTGCGTGTCGGTTTGGCGTTACCCATCGGCGTGGTGGGACACGAAGGCAGCACGTTGGTGGTGGTGTTGAACGGGTTGCGTCTTTTGCAGCGGCAGACTTTGCCGCCCATGGATCGTCGTGACCGGTTGCAGACGGTGTCGGCCGCGCCGGCGCATTGATCACAGCCCGGCGGTTAAGGGGGGTCACCGAAAAACTAGCTGCAAACGATTGCCTGGCTGAACCAGGTCACGCATTGAACCTTTTCCCGCTATGTGTGGTAAAATATGGATCGGAGCTTTTTCTGCTCGAAACGCTTTAGAACATGTCTTGGCAGGATTCGATTTTGTGAGGAAAGTTGGCGTGGGGTGCCCCGCAGCGGGTGAGAAAGTCCCCTATCCCCTAACCTTGGGGGGGCAAAAGGAAGAAAGGAAGGAAGAAGGGGGAAGGGAGAAACAGACCTTCCTATCGTCCCGACTATCCATTTTCCACCTTCCATCCTCCCCTTGCCGGCGCAGCGGCGGGGCGCGTCAAGGTAGCGCCTGCTGCAAAGAGGCTCTGCAAAGAGGCTCTGCAAAGAGGCTCTGCAAAGAGGCTCTGCAAAGAGGCTGCTTAACACCAGCCCCTTTCTAAGGGGCTTATCATTTACGTAGCACGGGGATTTGACCCCCGTGCGCTCGGGCGGAGAACGCCAGCGAATAGAAGTTCAACTTCTCACAGAAGTTGAACTTCTTAAAGAGATTTTCAATGGAGGTTTTTTCTTTGCATTTACACGTCACAGGTAAGCAGCCCAATTCGAAAATGTGTTTCGTGTGCGGCTTGAAGAATGTGGCCGGGCTACGTGCTTTTTTCTACGAGCTGGAGAATGGCGAGATCATGGGACTGTTCCGCCCCGGTGAGGAATACCAAAGTTACCCAGGACGACTACACGGCGGCATTGCTACCGCGATTTTGGACGAGACTATCGGCCGGGCAATTATGATTCAGTACGGCGAGGATGTGTGGGGTGTTACGGTAGAGTTCACCATCCGTTTTCGCAAGCCGATCCCATTGAATGTGGATTTGCGTGTGATAGGACGCGTGACTCGCGATACCAGCCGCTTTTTCCAGGGCTCCGGGGAAATCTTACTGCCGGATGGAACGGTGGCCGCCGAGGGGCAGGGTAAATATATCAAACTATCGTTAGAGAATATTGCCGATTTCGACGCCGAGGAACAGGAATGGCGTGTCGTGCCGGCACCGGTTGATCCCCAGGAAGTCGAGCTGTGAGAAAGCTCGATCATGTTGCCGTCGTCGTGAATGATTTGGAGGAGGCACTATCGTTTTACCGCGATCAGTTGCGAATGGAAGTCACCCAGCGGCGTTTGCTCCCGGAGGAAGGCGTGCGTGTGGCTTTTTTGGCGGCGGGGGAAAGCCATATCGAGCTCTTGCAGCCGGTGGATCCGGAAAGCGGCGTGGCCAGGTTCCTGCGCAAAAAGGGGGAAGGGCTGCACCACATCTGTCTGCAAGTGGAAGATATCGACGCTGTCGTGCGGCAATTGGTCGCCTCGGGAGCGGGAATAACAGGGCCGGTGCGGGAAGGCGCCCACGGTAAAGTCGTTTTCGTGCATCCCCGTTCCGCCCACGGCGTGCTCATCGAACTGTTGCAGCCGGTTGAGGAAGCAGCGTCAGCGGGCAATATGGACAAAGCTCAAACCAAGTAACGCTCAGTATATCCGTAGTGGTTACAGGGTGTTGGTGCAAAAAGGAGAAAAAATGATCAAATTTGGGACGGATGGTTGGCGGGCCGTCATCAGTGAGTCGTTCACATTTGCGAATGTCCGTTTGGTTTCGCAAGCCATTGCGTTGTGGGTGAAAGAAGAAGTTGGTGATGATGTGCAGCCATTAATGGTGGTTGGTTTTGATACTCGTTTCCTTTCCGATCGCTATGCGGCCGAGGTGTCTCGCGTTTTGGCAGCTAACGGTGTGCAGGTCTACTTGACGAAATCCGACGCGCCGACGCCGGTGGTTTCTTACGCCATTGTGGATAAACGGGCCCACGGCGGCGTGATGATCACGGCCAGCCACAATCCGCCCCGCTATAATGGGATCAAGCTAAAAGCTGCCTATGGCGGATCGGCCACCCCTGCCCAGAGCAATCGGGTGGAAGCTATTTTGGTGGATATGTTAGCGGCTGGTCGTGAGCCGGCCATCATGGATTACCGGGCAGCGCTCTCCACCGGCCTGGTGCAACGTTTTGATCCTTTTCCAGCTTACCAACAGCATTTACGTGCCCTGGTGGATTTCGACGCCATTGGCCAGGCCAACTTGCGGGTGGTTTGTGATGCCATGTACGGCGCCGGGCGGGTCTATTTGCCGGATTTATTGCGTAATAGCGGTTCTGACGTGGTGGGGATTCGCCAGGAAATGAACCCGGGGTTCAACGGTGTGCACCCGGAGCCCATCGACCGCTATTTGACGCCGCTGCGGGAAAAACTGCACCTCGGTGGTTGGGATTTAGGATTAGCAACCGATGGCGATGCGGACCGTATCGGCGCTATGACGGCCGATGGCGTTTTTGTAACGCCGCATCTCATTATGGCGCTTGTGCTGCGTCATTTGGTGGAAAAGCGACGAAAACAGGGCAATGTGGTTAAAACGATTTCTACGACCATGATGCTAAACCGCTTGGCAGATCGTTACGGGATCGTTTGCCACGAAACGCCTGTTGGCTTCAATCACATTGCTGATTTGATGTTGACGGATGACGTGCTTATTGGCGGGGAAGAATCTGGCGGCATTAGCATCAAAGGACATATTCCGGAAGGGGATGGCATTCTGATGGGACTGTTGCTGGCGGAGATTCTGGCCGTGAACGGCAAATCGTTGGCAACGCTGGTCGACGAATTACAAGCGGATGTGGGGCCTTTTGTGTACGGACGGCATGATTTCAAGACAAAACGTTTTGCTAAAGCGAAGTTGGTCGAGGCTTTAGTATCCGATACGCCGGATACTTTGGCGCATTTGCCGGTGGCGAAAATCAAGACGACGGACGGCGTCAAGTATATCCTGGCTGATGATAGCTGGCTGCTCATCCGACCATCTGGCACCGAGCCGGTACTGCGCATTTATGCCGAAGCCCATGACCAGGCGACGTTGCGACAATTATTGGATCAAGGCGAGACGTTAGCTGCGCCGCATCTTGGTTCGTAGGGCAGTTCTTTCAATGGATGAAAGGAGCATCAAGTGGCTAAAGGGAAGAAACGACAACGTAAGTTGGTGAAAATGATATCCTTGTCCGAGCTGACCGCGGAACAATTGCGCCGGCGTTGCACTGGTCAAGGTATCAATGCAGCATCCACGGCGGAGATGCCGGAGTTAGAAGGGATTATCGGTCAGGAAAGGGCGACCCGCTCTATCGAATTTGGACTGGATATCGGTGCTTTCGGCTACAATATTTACGCCATGGGGCCGGCCGGCGCCGGCAAGACAACGACCATTATGCGCTATTTGCAACAGAAAGCGAAAGGGCGACCCTTACCGGACGATTGGGCGTATGTCTACAATTTCCAGGATCCGGATAGTCCCCACGCGTTGCGTTTGCCTCCGGGCCGTGGCAACGAAGTTAAAGAGGACGTTCAGAAATTGTTGCATTCCATCTCCGAAGAGCTGCCTCAAGCCTATGAGGGCGATCAGTATAGCGAATCACGCGACCGAATTGTGAAGGACTTGGAGGTGGAGCGTAAGAAATTAGTCGGCGAGATGGAGAATTATGCCAAGGAACGCAATTTTGCGCTGGCTTCGACGCCGATGGGGATCGTCATCGCACCCGTGAAAGACGGCAAGCCGATGAAAGCGGAGGAATACAACGCTTTGCCGGAAGAAGTGCGCAAAAAGTACGAAACAGCCCAATCCGACGTGCAGGAAAAACTCGACCGCACTATGCGTCGCATCAATGAGCTAGGACAGATTGCTCGGGACAGGCTGCAGGAGCTAGATCAGCAAATCGCTGGTAACACGGTGCAGCATCTATTTCGGACGCTGACGGAGAAATACGCGCCATGGCCGGCCATTACCGAGTGGCTGGAAGAAGTCCGGCAGGATATGGTGAAGAATATCACTTTACTGCGCAAAGTTCTGGCTTCCAGGGAGAAAGATGACGACAACAAGCCGGTGCCGGCGGTTATGCCATTGCGCGGGGCAGCGCTTTCCCCTTTGCAGCGCTATTCGTTGAATGTCATTGTGTCCCACGACGGCGAAGAAGGGGTGCCGGTGTTGCTGGAGAGCAACCCGACTTACCAAAACCTGCTGGGCCGGCAGGAACACATGGCGCAAATGGGCATGTTGATGACGAATTTCACGCTGCTCCGTGGGGGTGCTTTGCATCGGGTTAACGGCGGCTACTTGGTGTTGGATGTGCAATCAGTCTTGCGACAGCCTTATGCTTGGGACGCACTGAAACGTGCCTTGCGCTTGCAAAAAATCCGCATGGAGCCGCTGGAACAGATGTTGGGATTGCTTTCTATTTCTGGATTGACGCCGGAACCCATTCCGTTGGATGTCAAAGTGGTCCTCATCGGCAATCCGCAGCTTTACTATTTGCTCTATGCGTACGATGAGGATTTCCAGAAATTGTTCAAGGTGCGCGCTGATTTCGTGCCAGAGATGGATTGGAATACTGAGAATGTCAAGCAGATTGCCAGTTACATTCGCATGCGCTGCGAAGAAGAAAAGTTGCCCCATTTTGCGTTAGAAGCGGTCGCCGAAGTTATCGAATATAGTAGCAAGCAGGTTGGTGATCAACAGAAGCTGACTACACGCTTTGCCCATGTTTTGGATCTGGTGCGTGAGGCTGCCTATTGGGCCCAAAAGCGGGGCAGCGATTTAGTCTTTGCCGAGGACGTGCAAAAAGCCATCGCTGAGCGCATTCACCGGGCTGATTATATTGAGGAACGCTTGCTGGAAATGACGGAACGGGACATTTTCAAGATTGACATTACCGGTTCGAAACTGGGACAGGTCAACGGGCTGGCTGTGCTGGAATTGGGCGATTACATGTTTGGTCGGCCGAGCCGCATCACGGCCCGTACTTATTTAGGCCAACAAGGCGTAATCAATATCGAGCGGGAAGCGCATTTGAGCGGACATATCCACGATAAGGGTGTGCTCATTTTGGGTGGCTATTTGGGCGGCAAATACGCGCAAGACCAACCTCTTTCGCTGGCGGCGACGTTGACTTTCGAGCAGTCCTATCAAGGCGTGGACGGCGATAGTGCCAGCTCGACGGAGTTGTACGCGATTCTCTCCAGTTTGAGCAACTTGCCGTTGAAACAGAGTATCGCTGTTACCGGTTCCGTGAATCAACATGGCGAGATTCAGGCTATTGGTGGTGTCACGGAGAAGATCGAAGGCTTTTTCAAGCTGTGCCAGAAGAAAGGGCTGACCGGCGACCAGGGCGTTATGATCCCGGAGAGCAATGTGCAACATCTGATGCTGAATCAGGAGATTATTGATGCGGTGGCAAAAGGTCTTTTCCATATCTACCCGGTGCGCACGGTGGACGAGGGTATTGCTATCCTGACCGGGGTGGAGGCCGGCGAACGGCTGGCAAGCGGTCGTTTCCCGGCGGGAACGGTCAACGCACTGGTGGAAAGCCGGTTGCGGCAGATGGCTTTGCGGTTGCGTTCCTTTGGCCGGCCCACGCAGCGGACAAAAGAAAAAGAGGTGCTGGTGGCACCCCAGGAACCGGAAAATCCGCCGCCGGAGCCGCCGAAAACGCCCCCGGACGAGCGCGGTGATATTTAGGAGCTGTTAGCCGCTGGCTGGTGGTCGTTAGCTTGCGGGTGGAAAAGATGTTGTGCGTGTGCCGGTGATTGCAGCGGATAAAGAAAGAAATCAGCGCATATCAGCGTTGATCGAAGCAGCTGAAAGTGAAGCGGCTGGCGGCCAGCCTTTAGGCAGGTTGGTGGGTGGGGCTATCACCGGCTAAAGCCTCGACTCCAGCGCTGCGGCGGGATACGTCAAGGTGACGTCCGCTGCCAAGAGGCTGCTCAACACAAGCCCCCTTTCAGGGGGCTTCTTGGCGACGTAGCACGGGGATTTGACCCCCGTGCGCTCGGACGGAGAACGCCGTCGTTTAGAAGTTCAACTTCTTCAAGAAGTTGAACTTCTAAACGATTCTCAAGGGAGGAATAATCGCTTTAATGAGTGATGTAACTGTAGCAAATGAAGATTTAGCATTGGCGCACCGCATTGTGGATCTGTTGGCAGAGAAACAAGCGGTGGATATTTTGTTATTGGATGTGGACAAACTGACCAGTTTAGGCCGTTATTTTCTGATTTGTACGTCTGAATCGGATCGTCAGACGAAAGCGTTGCGCGATACTGTGGCTGAGTCCTTGAAAAAGGAAGGGATGCAGCCCTACTTACGTGAAGGAGAACCGGGCGACGGGTGGTTGATTTTGGATTACGGCAGCGTGATCGTGCACATTTTCAGCCCGTCGCAGCGCATGTATTACCGGCTTGAGGATTTCTGGAGTGCTGGGCGGGTTGTGCTGCGCGTGCAGTGATTTGACAGGATAGTCTTGTTGTGCTATATTGTCGCTAACAATTGAATAGTGAGCCAAAGGTGTGCACAGGTTTTGCGATCTGTGGCGCGAACGGGGAAATCGGTGTGAATCCGGTGCTGACCCGCAACTGTGAGCCGCTGTGGCGGTGAGCCAGACACCCGGCCTTTGGTGCAATCCCACGTGCCTTCGTGGAGTGAGGCAGGGAAACGGAAAATTTTTGCGTATTTCGTTAACCCTGAGCCGATTGCTCAGGGTTTTCTTTTTTCGGGACCTCATGTTTGCCTCGCTGCCCTGCCCATGGGCACAAAGCGGTACCTTTATTGGATTGGCGAAATCTTTGTACGTCAGGTAAAAATTTGGCACAGAGACGCAGAGGGGAAAACATTAGCCGTGGGCCGTGTGTTGGGCAAGCGTTTTTCCTGTTGGCTGATTGCTCTGGCTAATTTCAAGATTGGTTTTCTCCGCGACTTTGCGTCATGCTTTACTGTTGACTGACTGGATGAGGAAGTATCGGTGCGAGTTATCTTTTCGATATGGTTGGCTGTGTTATGTTTGTTCGGCACGGGGAGTCTGCCGGTCCGGGCGACAACGCACACGCCTGCATCACTGCGGCACCGTTCCTGGCAGCGGGCGGCGGCCTGGCTACATGCCCAGCAGCAACCGGATGGTAGCTTAGGCTATGTTGGTGTGACGGCGGCTGTCGCTTACGATATCGCTTTAGCCGGCGAAGATCCGGCCGGCCCGACTTGGTCGATGAACGGGCATTCGCTGCTGGCCGCATTGGAAACAGCAACGCCGGCTTACGTGGATAGCGGCGACGCGGGGCAGATTGGCCGGGTGCTGCTGGCCGTGGCCGCAGCCGGCGCGGATCCGCGCCACTTTGCCGGCCGGGATTTGGTGGCGCTGCTGCAAGCGACTTATCAGCCGGCGACCGGCCTGTATAACCGTTATAACAATTTTCGTAATGCTTTGGCGTTGGAAGCGTTGGCCGTGGCGGGAAGGCCTGTTCCCGGGGCGGCCGTGACCGCGCTGTTGGCGCAGCAACAAGTTAACGGCGGTTGGGGGTGGCAAGTCGGCGGCAGCGGCGTGGATGTGGACAGCACGGGTTTGATCATGGAAGCGTTGGCCGGGGCCGGCGTGCCGGGCACCCACCCGGCTATGCAGAAAGCGATTGCGTTTCTACACAGCCAGCAAAAAGCGGATGGCGGCTGGGGCACGATGTACTCGGCGGCCAGCAACAGCAATTCGACGGCGTTGGCTTTGCGGGGATTAATCGCTTGCGGCGTTGATCCGGAAGCTGCTTCCTGGCGCCAAGAGGTCGCCGACACGGAAGTCACGCCGGTGGAGCGGCTGCTACGCTTTCAGGAAACGGATGGCGCTTACCGGTACAGCGACGCGTTGGCCGGCTCGCGGCTAATGGCGGCCGCCGATGTCCTGCCGGCGTTAAGCGCGTCCTATCCCGGCGACGTTGCTTTGCTGGAACATTTATATTTCCCTGTACTGCTGCGTAGATCTTTGACGCATTGAGTTTGGTCCCAATATATTGGGTTGAATCCAATTCTTTATAGGAGGTTTGTTTGATGAAAAGAATGCGTTGGTTGGTTCCGGTGTTACTTTTGTTGGCTTTGCTTCTGTTCACGGCCATTGGCTATGCTGGCGGCAACAAAAGTGTTGGTTTGGTGGTGCAGTTTCCCGACGGCAGCGTCAAAAGTACGACGGTTACTGTGCCGGTGGATGCGACGACCGCGAATGTGTTAGCCGCTTCTTCTTTCAATGCCGCAATAGCCCAAGGCAGCTATGGCCCGGCGTTGTGTGGCATCGACAATCAAGGGTGCAGCGCCGACAACTGCTTCTGTGATGCCAATCATTTTTGGGCTTACTACCACTTGGTCAATAAGAAATGGCAGGCCTCGTCGGCGGGTATTGGCGGCTACACGCCGGCCGGTCACACCGTGGAAGGATTTGCCTGGAGCGGATTCGACGCCAATTACGCGCCGACTGTGCAGCCGCCGGTCATGACCTACGACCAGATCGTTGCGGCACAGCCGGTGCCGGTGCCGGAGCCCGCTACCGTTTTCCTGGTGGGGAGCGGCATCATTGGCTTGGCCGGTTATGCCTGGCGTCGCCGGGCTGCGTAGAACAACGTTGCGGATGGCCTCTCCACCGGGGAATGGCCATCCGCTGGATTGTACGTCCGGGGCGCGCGGAACGATCTTTTTGACGTGGCCGTCTGAACTTTGTGCCGGCGGGGCGACTGCCTGTGCTTGGCTGTTTCTCTTATCGTCTTTATAATGAAGGGGGGCGTGGCCATGTGCGCTGTCCGGGTAGATTGAAAGGCTGTTGTCAGCCCGAATTGGCAACCTTTACGGGAGAGCGATGCGCTGCTTCGCCAATTCATTGATTTGATCAAGTTTCTTGGTTTTGGCTTGTCCAGGGTTGGAAAGGAAAGGCAGATGCGTAAAATAACATTCGGCTTGTTGCTGGTCATTGGTCTATTGCTTTGGCCGGGGACATTGTCGGCACAGTCCACGTCGGCGCACCACGCCGGACTGGTGGTGCGGTTTGGCAACGGTTCTGTGGTGACGCGCTGTGTGCCTTTCCAGGGTGACAAAATCAGCGGCATCGAGCTTTTGGGCCACTCGGGACTGGATGTTATCGCTTCGCCTAACGGTGGCATGGGGATGACGGTGTGCAAGATTGACCGGGAAGGGTGTGATTTCCCCTCCGAGCCCTGTTTTTGCCAATGCCAGGGCGGCGGTTCTTGTGTTTACTGGGCGTATTATCACCTGCAAAACGGTCAGTGGCTCTATTCGCAGAGTGGTGCCGGCAATAGCTATTTGCACGATGGCGATGTGGACGGCTGGGCCTGGGGGGCGGGGGAGCCGGGCAGCGGCGCCGAGCCGCCGCAACGCACTTTCGCCGATGTGTGTGCCCATGTCGTTGCGGCCACGGCGACAGCCACGGCAACTACGGTGCCTCCGACGGCAACGGCTACCTCAACCGCACTGCCGCCAACGGCGACGCCCACAGCGACGCCGGTCCCGACCCACACGCCGACTGCGGTGCCGCTAACGGCTACAGCCACGTCTACTGCTACGCCGTCGTCCACGTCGACTGTCTCCCCTACACCGACGCACACGCCTACGGCGACCGCTTCGCCGACGGTCACGCCAACCCCCACGCCGACGTTCACCGCGGAGTTCGCCGTAGTGCCGGAAACGATCAGCACCGGTGGATGTGCTATTCTGCGCTGGGCGGTGGAAGGCGTGCAGGCGGTTTACCTGAGTGACGGCAGTCATGAGGTCGGGGTAACCGGCCACGAGCAGCGGCAGGTTTGCCCGACGACGAAAACCACCTATACCCTGCGCGTGGTGGCCAACAACGCGACGCATCTTTACCATGTGACATTGTTGGTGCAAACGCCGACCCCCACGCCCACCGCGACGGTCACCCCGAAAGTTTCTCCCTCGCCGACGCCGACCCGAACGGCGACGCCCACGTTGACGCCGGTTCCCACGCAGACGCCGACGGTCGCTTTCACGCCGACTTTCACGTCCACGGCGGTTGCCGCGACGAAAACAGCGCTGCCGGCCACGATTGTGCCGACACAAAGCGCTCCTACGCCATTGCCGGTGCAGCCAAAAAGTAAGCGATCTTCGTCCGCGCCTACGTTGAAGCAATTGCTGGCATATCTCGCTTTCCTCTTCATGTTGGGCGTGCTCCTGGCAGTTGCGGCGCTGTTCTTCTGGCGGAGGGATTGATGTGTGATGGTGTGCACCCGTATGGCCGGCTGCTTTGGCTTTTGACCGCGGCGCTGCCAGCGCTCTTGACGCATAATCCACTTTACCTGACGCTGTTGTTGGCTTCCATCGGTGTTATGTTCCTGGCCCGTCGACGCGCGGCGCTGGCTGGCGGCTCCCCGGCGCCGGGCCAGATGGGATGGCGCACGTTTCTGACTCTGGCGCTCTGGATCGGCGGCTTCAGCATCGCATTTAACGGATTGACGACCCATTTCGGCCGGATACTGCTCTTCCGCTTGCCGTCCGGCTGGCCGCTGCTCGGCGGCATCATCACCGGCGAAGCGTTCCTCTACGGCCTCGCCAACGCGTTGGCGCTGGTCACGCTCATCGCCGCTTTCGTCACTTTCAACAGCATCCTGCCCCGGGAAGAACTGTTGCGGCTGCTGCCCCGTTCGCTTTTCTACCTCGGGCTGATCGTTTCCATCGGCGTGGCGTTCGTCCCGGCGCTGGTGCAATCCTGGCAATCGATCCGCGAAGCGCAATTGTTGCGGGGCTATCGTTTCCGCCGCTGGCACGATTATCTGCCGTTGTTCGTGCCGCTACTGGCGGGAAGCTTCGAGAGTGCGCTGCAATTGGCCGCTTCCATGGAAAGCCGCGGCTTCGGCGGCCGCGTTGTGCCACAATCTGCCCGGGCCGTGCGTTATGCCCGGCTGACTTTTGCTCTGGCGTCGTGTCTCGTGATCATCGGTCTCTTGGCCCGCGGCTACTGGCCGCGCCGGCCGCTTTACGGTGTCTCTTTTCTGCTGATTGGCTTAGCGCTGTTGTTGCTCCTCTCCCACCGCCAGGGGCGGCTGGTGCAACGCACCAGGTACCGCCGCTGGCTCTGGCGGCGTGCTGACACCGTTTGGGCGATCCTGGCCGCGGGACAGCTTTTGGCGTTGCTGGCCCTCTGGTATGCCCGGCGGAGCGCATTGATCTACTATCCCTATCCGCCTTATGCTCCCTGGCCCGCTTTCGACCCGCTGGTGGGCGTGTTGATGATGTGGCCGGCACTGCCTGCGCTTCTTCCCGCGCGTGATCTTTTCGCTCGCCGGACGCTTTCGCCCGAGGAGGGACGATGACGCCGCTGATCACTTTCCGCCACTTTTCGTACAGCTATCCGGAAGGTGCCCGGCCGGTGCTGCGCGATTTGAGCCTTTCCGTCGAAGAAGGGGAATTTGTGTTGGTGATGGGGCGCTCCGGCGTGGGGAAATCCACTTTTCTGCGGGCGTTGAACGGCTTGGTGCCACATTTCTACGGCGGCGAAATCGCCGGCAGCGTTTCGGTAGCCGGCAAAGACCCGGTCGCCCTGGGTACCCGTGCCATGAGCGAACTGGTCGGCTTCGTGGATCAAAGCCCGGAGCGCACGTTTGTATCGGAACGGGTGGAGGAAGAGCTGGTTTTCGCGCTGGAAAACCTGGCCGTGCCGCCGCTGATCATGCGCAAACGGGTGGAAGAAGTGCTGGACCAGTTAGGGATTGCGCCGTTGCGCAGCCGCGCCATCGCCACACTTTCCGGCGGGGAGAAACAGCGGGTGGCCATCGCCGCCGCGCTGACGATGCAGCCGCGCGTTTTGGTGTTGGACGAGCCGACTTCGCAGTTAGACCCGCAGTCGGCGGAGGATGTCTTGACCGCGCTGCGCCGGCTGAACGAGGATTTGGGGTTGACAGTGCTGGTGAGCGAGCACCGGCTGGAGCGGGTGCTGCCGTTTGCCGACCGGGTCATCGCTTTTACCGAGTCGGGTGCGCAGCCGCTCTGCGGCACGCCGGCCGACGTGGTGGCGCAGGTGGATTTGCTGCCGCCGGTGGTCGCTTTGGGGAAAGCGCTGGGCTGGCAGCCGTTGCCGTTGACGTTGAAAGCGGCGCGGCGTTTCGTGCCAGGGCTCTCTTTGCCGGCCGTCGGGAGCGCGATTGCGAGTACGACCGAATCGCCGCCGTTGATTGCCGCGGAGAAACTCTGGTTCCGTTACAACGGCCACGACGTGCTGCGCGACGCGTCGCTGCGGCTGCCTCGGGGCACGCTGCTGGCGCTGATGGGCCGCAACGGTGCCGGCAAAACGACATTGTTGAAGCAATTGGTAGGACTTTTGCGCCCGCGCGAGGGCCGGGTGCGGTTTTTCCCACTGCGCGGCACGACAGTGGACGTGGGCAAAACGGCGCTGCCCGATTTAATCCAGCATATCGGCATGGTGCCGCAAGACCCGGGCGCGTTCTTGTTCCAGGAGCGCGTGTTGGACGAATTGGCCGTCACCCGGCGCAATCACGGTTTGCCGGCCGATGAAGCGGCGGATAGGGCGCTGCTGACGCATTTGGGCGTAGACCACTTGGCGGCACAGAATCCTCGTGATTTGAGCGGCGGCGAGCAGCAACGGGTGGCGTTGGCGTCGATCATGGTGGCGCAGCCGGAGCTTTTGCTGCTGGACGAGCCGACGCGCGGCCTGGATTACGCCCAGAAAGAAGCATTGGTCGCGTTACTGCGTTCGTTGCAAGCGGACGGCGTGAGCATCATCATGGCGACGCACGACGTGGAACTGGTGGCGCAGGCGGCGGACGCGGTGGCGCTGATGGCGGAAGGAGAGGTGATTCTGTCCGGGCCGACCCGGGAAGTGATGACGGAATCGTTGCTTTTTGCACCGCAGCTGAACAAATTGCTGCGCGATCCCCGCTTTTTGACGCTGGAGGATGTGCTATCAGCGCTTCCGGTCCGGCCGGAGAGCCCGGCATGACTGAGGATTTATCGTCGGCCGGCCGGGGCAAGCGTTGTTGGGACGGCGTGATGCTGTTCTTGACGGGGCTGACCGGGGTCGTGGCGTTTCTCTACCCGTTTCTCTTCCCGCCGGCGGTGCAACGGCCGGGAGGCGCCCAGGCGCATGCTCAGGACGCCCCACTTTTTCTTGGCGTGCTGCTTCTGCTCATGTTGACTTTTCTGTTGGCGAACCTGACCGGTGAGGGGATGGGCAGCAAAGATGTGGCGATGCTGGGCGTTTTGGCGGCGGCCGGCGCAGTGCTCCGTTTCTTGCCGCTGCCCGGCGGTGCCTCGGCGTTTTTCTTCCTGCCCATTTTGGCCGGCTATGTTTACGGACCGACTTTCGGCTTCCTGGCCGGAAGCAGCGCCCTGCTGGTTGCGGCGCTGTTCAGCGGGGGCATCGGCCCGTGGCTGCCCTATCAGATGTTCGCCGCGGGGTGGGTGGGGGCTTTGCCTGGCTTTCTACCCCGCCGGGGCCGGGATGACCGGCTCGAGCTCGTTCTGCTGGCGTTCACCGGCTTCCTTTTGGGGTTGTTTTATGGCGCGGTCATGAATTTGTGGTTCTGGCCGTTCGTCTACCAGCCGCAACTGCCGGGGCAATACTGGCAGGCAGGGCTCGGCGTGACCGATACGTTGCGCCGCTATCTGCTTTTCTACCTCACCACTTCCCTTTGGTGGGACATCCTGCGCGGCGCAGGCAATGCGCTCTTGCTGCTCTTTTTCGGCGTGCCTGTTTTGCGGCTCTTCCGGCGCTATCAGCGTCGTTTCTATTTTCGTGTGCGCCGGGAGTTGGAGTGATTGTCCCTTCGGTGTGGCTTCAGCCGCGGCTGATGGACGCGGCAAGCATCATTGTCCGCCGGCGGGCACGGAGCTCAAAGCTCCGTGCTACATTTTGGGAAGCCCCGTAAACGGGGCTACGGTCGAGCTGAATGTTGCCTTGTTTTTTTGCGCCTCGGCGGCTCCACTTCGAGCTTTTAGTTCTCGCTCGTTCAGGTTATTCGCCGCTGAATTTAGGCGGGAGGCGTTCCGCCGGGCGTTAGACGCTTCACGCCGGGCAGCCGGTCGAAATGTTTGTCGAAAGTGAAAATACCCTCGGTTCCTTCCCGACCCATGTGCACACTAACCAACGCGTCGACGAAATCCACATTCAGATTGGCAAAAAGCGTCAGCGCCAGCAGCGCACCGGTTTCATCGGCCATTTGAATGCCGTCATTAGCAATGAGCGCCTGCAGGACATCGCTGATGGAGTCCTTGTTGAACTTGTAGAAAGAGGACAAAACCCAGACCGTTTCCGCCAGAACGATCTCATCCAGCACCAATGTCACTTTACCTTGTCCCGCCGCCACGAAAAGTGCTTTGACCTGTAAGGCCTGCTCTGTCGGCTGGCCGGTAATGAAACGCAGCACGACGTTAGTATCCAGATAAGCCCGCATCACATCACTCCTTGCCCTCGGCGATGCGCCGTCCTAATTCCCAGCGCATCTGTTCACGGATGGTGTTCAGATCGGGGCCGCCTTCTTCAATGGGCAGCGCGCCGAACAGCTCTGCCAGCGGACGCATTCGGATTGGAATCATCACGATATGATCTCCCTGAACGGTGACCAGCAAGCGGTCTTTCGCCCTCAATTTCAGCGTTTCCCGCACCTCTTTGGGAATGGTGACCTGGCTTTTTGACGTGATAGTAGTAACAGCGGTCATATTCCTTACCTTTCCTGATCAGGGTATTAAACCGTATTCCTCCTTACATTCTATTATATTTTTTCCAATTGTCAAATAGGCTGCATTGTTACTTAGCCTTCCCCTACGGTCTCTTTTCCTGACGTCGGCGCGCCCGAGCGCCGGGCACATTGTGGCGACTGGAAATCACGCCGCGCGGGGGCTGTGGCCGAGTATTGTTCCCCCTCTCCGCCTCGGAGAGGGGGCAAAGCGGAGCGCAGCGACGCTTGGGGGAGAGGTCTGACAATGCGCGGACTGCCTTATCCGCCGGCGGGCACGGAGCTCAAAGCTCCGTACTACGTTTTGGGAAGCCCCGTAAACGGGGCTGGCAGTGCGTAGCCCGCTTTAGCGGGCTTATTCCTGACGTAGCCCGAAGGCTTTGAGCCTCGGGCGGGGTGTCGTGCTGCGCGGCTCCGCGTCAGCTTTTTGCGCGATGCGCATCTCTTTGTCTGCCGTCCAAGGAACCTTCTGTTCTCTTTCGTCCTGCCCTTTTGTCGTGTACAATACCTTCATTGTGATGGTTCTATCGCGGAGCCCCCGGGGGAGGGAACTAGATATGGATTTTGAGCGTTATCAACGGCAAATGTTGGTGAAAGACTTTGGCCGGGCCGGCCAGGAAAAATTGGCGGCCTCCACCGCACTGGTCATCGGCTGCGGCGCTGTGGGCAGCACGATTGCCAATCTGTTGGTGCGAGCCGGCGTCGGCCGGGTGCGCTTAGTGGACCGCGACTTAGTCGAACTGAGCAATCTCCCCAGGCAGATCCTGTTCGACGAAGAAGATGTGCGGGAACGGAGGCCTAAAGCGATCGCTGCAGCCCGCCATTTGCGTCGCATCAATAGCGATGTGCAGGTGGAGCCAGTTGTTGCGAATGTCCGGCGTAACAACATTCTCTCGCTGATGGGGGATGCCGACGTGGTGCTGGACGGCACGGACAACTTCCCGACGCGCTATCTCATCAACGATGCGGCGTTGAAGCTGGGCAAGCCGTGGATTTATAGCGGGGTTCTGGCCACTTACGGCATGACCGCGACCTTCGTGCTGGGGGAAACTGGCTGTCTGCGCTGTTTGTTCGGCCCGCTCGATCCCGAGGCCGAGGTCAACGCGCCGACTTGTGCGACGGTGGGCGTTTTTGGGCCGGTCGTTGGCGTTGTGGCCAGCCTTGCCGCCGGGGAGGCGCTCAAGCTGCTCACCGGGCTGGGCAAGCGCAACGACCATTTACTTCACATTGACCTGCGGGACCTGACTGTGGAGAAACTGCCTTTGGTTGCCAATCCGACCTGCCCGGCTTGCCACGGTCAATATGATTATCTGCAGCCTGGCAGGGGATATGACGCCGATGACGGGATGGAAGAGGACGAACCTGTCGATATTCTGTGTGGCGGCGGCACGGTCCAGATCAAGCCGATGGCATCGCCGGGGGAGATTGATTTAGTGCAGTTGAGCGCGGAAATGTCCGGTGTGGTTCTGGAAGTGGTCAGGCCGGAGTTGCTTCGTGTACGCATGGGCGACATGGAGATGACGCTTTTCCCGGATGGCCGGGCGCTCTTTCATGGCACGGAGGACGCAGCGCTCGCCCGGCGGTGGTACCGGCGTCTCGTCCAGCAGTAAGCTGTCACGCTGGATCGCCTTAGCCGGTTGGTACACCACCCCGAACGAAAAAATGAGCGTAGCGCGCATCAGTGTTCAATTTGTCGAGGAGATGGATCGTTTGCCGTTTAGAATTGTGCATACCTTACGCCGGGCGCGGCGGGGACTGCTCGGATTGCTGTTCCTCCTGCTGAT
The DNA here is from genome assembly GCA_015486845.1 of Anaerolineae bacterium. Classification (GTDB taxonomy): domain Bacteria; phylum Chloroflexota; class Anaerolineae; order JAADDB01; family JAADDB01; genus WFQU01. The sequence continues at coordinate 21,599 of WFQU01000141.1, forward strand.
GGCTTTTGCCGGCTGTGCTGGCGGTGCGAACCGAGCTTCCCCATCGCCGGGTGCAGTGGAAACCCGCTCTGCGACCCTGCGTCCGCGCCGGCCGGTGGCGACTTTTTCGCCGACTCCCGATCTTTCGCGCCAGCCGGTCATTACACCTTGGCCGACGGCAACCCCGTCATCTTGGCCGGCGCTGCAAGCTGCCGATGCGCTTTTCGAGACGGGCGATCTATCTGGGGCGGAAGCCGCTTACAAAGCGTTGTTGGCTGATTTGCCACCTGATGTTACGGCCGGCGCGGTGCAATATCGGTTAGGCAAACTACTTTTTGTGGCTGGGCGTTGGGCCGAGGCAGCTGCGGCGTTGCAAGATGCCGCCGCAGACACAGACTTGCCGCCGGAACGCTATTTTTGGCTGGCGCGGACCTGGCAAGCGGCGGACCGGCCGGAGAAAGCAATAGCCGCGTATCGGGCTTACATGCAACTTTCTCCGGCGCTTCGGGACGCAGCCGCTAAGCGGCTGGCCGCGCTCTATGCCGGGCAAGGCGATCTACCCACCGCGTTTGCCTGGTACCAACGAGCGTTGGCCGCGGCGCCCACATTGAGCGAGAAATTGGCGCTGCGGGAGCAAATGGCCGCTTTTTGGTCCGCGCAAGGCATTGACTACCTCGCCGTTGATCAATACACCCAGATTCTGACGGCGGCACAGAAGCCTGCCTATCGGGCAAAAATCTTGCGCCTGCGGGGGAATGCGCAGGCCGCCGGGCGGAATCTGGACGGTGCGGCCGCAGACTGGCGGGCTGCTGTGCGTGAAGCGCCCCACAGCCGGGAAGCGTACTTAGCGTTGATCCAACTGGTAAACGACAAGCTGCCGGTGGACGACCTGCTGCGTGCCCGTATTGATAGCGAGCAAAACGCCTGGGTGCCGGCGCGGGCGGCGCTGGAGCACTATTTAGGCGGTAATCCGTCGGTGCAAAATCGCTTAGCCGCAGAGTGCCTGCTGGGGCAAGCGCTCTCCGCTTTGGGGGATCAGGCCGGCGCGGTCAAGGTCTGGACTCGTGTGGAAAAAGAGGCTGGCGCGGGTTCGGTGTGCTGGGGCAAAGCAGAGATTGCTTTAGCCGGGCTTGCCTGGCAAAGCGGCGCCAACAGTACCGCGCTCTCGCTGCTGCAAAATGCGGTGGCAGCGTACCCGGCAGCGGCCTGGGCCGGCGAAGCGTCCTGGCAATTGGCGGTGTGGCAGAAAGCGCGCGGGGAAATGCTACCCGCGATAGAAGCGTATATCGCCGCTGCCCGGACTTTGCCGGATGACCGGCGCTACCGAGCTGCTGTCCTATCTGCCGCGAACGCCTGGGCGGCCCGCCGGCCGGCGTTGGTCATCCCGCTCCTGCAAGAGCAATTGGCGGAGGATGGCTTGCCGGATGCGTGGCGGGCGCCGTTCCGCTACTGGTTAGGCAAGCTGCAATTGTTGGCCGGCGAGCAGGGAGCTGCAAAAACGACCTGGGCGCAGTTGCAAGCTGAGGCGCCCGATTCCTATTACGCCTGGCGATTGGTGACAGCGGAACATTGGCCGCCACCCCGCACCTGTTCGATGGACTCGGTATCCGCTGAACGGGTGGAGCTCATTCACTGGTTGCGACACTGGCAGCCCGATTTGCAGCCGGCGGAATTAGCCGGCTTACCGATGACGTTGACCGGCTCGGCGGCCTGGCAGCGGGCCGAAGCATGGCGCGAGGCCGGGTTTGTGGCCAGTGCAGAAAGTGCTTACCGGCCAATCATCACGGAAACAAAAGATCCGGTGCTGCTTTACCGGCTGGCGATCTATTTCCACCAATGCCACGCTTATGCGTTATCCATCGCTGCGGTGAATCAGTTAGCGATGTTCCAACCGGTGTTGCCTTGCGCACTCTGGCGATTGCGTTACCCGACGCCGTGGCAGGCGCAATTCCTCTCCGCGGCGGCGGCCGAAGCTGTTTCACCGTCGCTGTTATACGCTGTGGCGCACCAGGAAAGTCATTTCACGGCCGCAGCTTACTCTTCTGTGGGTGCCATCGGTGTGATGCAGATTATGCCGGCCACCGCCCAGTGGTTGGCGCCGCGCATGGGTTGGCGAGATTTCTCGTTGGACTTGTTGCGCCGGCCGGGGAAAAGCGTGCAAATGGGCGCTTTTTACTTGCACTGGCTGGCCGGTTATCTGCCGGGGGATTTACCAGCCCAATTAGTAGGGTACAACGCCGGGCCTGGCAATGCCCGCCACTGGCGGGATCAATTTGGTCCCGACGACGACCTTTTCTTAGAGCAGATACCGGTACAGGAAAGTCGCCACTATTTGCGCCAAGTATTACGCAATATGGCTGCTTATAAAATGTTGTACGCGCCTTGGCCGTGACATCTCTTTTGCTTACCGCACCGAACGGGTGCATGGGGAAAAAGGCCTTAGTACTAAACAGCATGTGTCTATTTTGACAATAGATTTAGCTATAGGATATAATGACCGCTTGCTGTCAACAGCGTTTTCTGTACAAATATAGAGATTAGGACGATTGTTTATTTGGTGAAAAGCCTGTTCAGAACAGAAACTCATTGCGTTACAAAATTATAGAACAGCATGAGACACGGGATATATTATCGTCACGGGGATTGTTTTCTAATGGATTTTGGATCTCCAGGGTGATGATGTCGGCCGATTTTCAGCGTCTTGTTGTTCTATGTTTTTGCGCGCCCGGAGCATCGATACGGTTGTTCCCCACTTTCATCATATGTAAAACGCATGATAATGCGAATTAAGGAGTGTGTCAAGTTATGAGCCTGCGCCAAATTATGCCTGTTATTCCTCGCAAGTCATACGCTCGAATTCCTGAGGTTGTGGATGTGCCTAACCTCATCAAGATTCAGTCGGATTCCTTCCATTGGTTTCAAACGGAAGGATTGCGTGAGTTGTTCGACGAGATTTCTCCTATTATTGGGTTCAATAACAAATTGGAATTGAATTTCGGCAAGTTTTGGTTTGATGCGCCGAAGCGAAGCGAGGTGATTTGTCGGGAGAAACGGGATACTTATGCTGCATCTTTATGGGTAGAAGCTCGCTTGCTGAACCGGGAAACGGGGGAAATACAGACTCAGGAAGTTTTCATGGGCGATTTTCCTATCATGACGCCTAACGGCACGTTTATCATCAACGGTGCTGAGCGTGTGGTGGTGAATCAGCTTTTGCGTTCTGCCGGCGTGTATTTCACCGCGGCCCTGGATCGTTCTTCCGGGCGGGAGTTGGCCGGCGCTAAGTTGATTCCGAACAGGGGTTCCTGGCTGGAGTTCGAGACCAGCAAAAAAGATGTTATTTCCGTAAAAATTGACCGCAAGCGCAAAATTCCTGTCACAGTTTTCCTGCGTGCTTTGGTTGCTATTGGCACGCGTAGTGATAAGAAAGCGCAAGCAACCGCCGAACGGGAGTTCTTCCCGTTAGGGCGTGTGGTAAAAGAGGGTACTGACGACGAATTGCTGGCGCTTTTTGCCGATGTAGATAACATGCCAGCGCACGCTTACATTGCATCCACCTTAGAAAAAGATGTCGTGAAAACGCCAACTGATGCACTCATCGACATTTACCAGAAATTGCGTCCCGGTGATCCGGCCACGGTGGAAAATGCCCGTTCCGCCTTGGAGAATATGCTCTTTTCTAATCGCCGTTACGATTTAGGGCGGGTAGGTCGTTACAAAATGAATGCTCGCCTGCATTTGGATATTCCTGCCGAAGTGCGAGTGCTGACGCAGCAGGAGTTAGTGCAAGTGGTCTCTCGCATTATTAAAATCAACAATGGCATTGCGGGGCCGGACGATATCGATCACTTGGGGAATCGTCGTTTGAAGACTGTTGGGGAGTTGATTCAGAATCAATTGCGCATTGGCTTGTTGCGCATGGAACGGGTGGTTCGGGAAAGGATGTCCATCCGGGAACCGGAACAACTCAGCCCTCTTTCCCTTGTGAACATTCGGCCGGTGGTGGCGGCGACTCGTGAGTTCTTCGGTGGCAGCCAGCTTAGCCAGTTCATGGATCAAACGAACCCGTTATCCGAGTTGACACACAAACGGCGTTTGAGCGCTTTGGGGCCGGGCGGTTTACGCCGGGAACGGGCTGGCTTCGACGTGCGTGACGTGCATCATTCCCATTATGGCCGTATTTGTCCCATCGAGACGCCAGAAGGGCCGAATATCGGTCTCATCGGTTCTCTGGCCACGTACGCTCGCGTGAATAGTTTCGGGTTTATCGAGACGCCGTACCGGCGCGTGGCGCGCGAAATCGAAAACGATGCGGCCAAACTGGTGGGCCGGACCATTGCGATGGATATTGCCGACCCCGCCGGCGGCGAGCCGATTGCACGGCGCAACGATATCCTCACCGCTGAGCAAGCGGAACGCATTGCTGCTTTGGCGGACACGTTCCCGCTGATCAAAGTACGAGCGTACGTGACCGGCGAAATTGTCTACATGACGGCGGACAAAGAAGATGAATACGTTATTGGGCAAGCCTCGGCAGAGGTAGATCAGTTGGGACAATTGATTTCCGATTCAGTCTCGGTGCGTCATCGCCAGACTTTCCGGGTGGATTCGCCGGAACGGATGGATTACATTGACGTTTCTCCCCGGCAGATTACATCGGTATCCGCAGCGATGATTCCCTTTTTGGAGCATGATGATGCCAACCGTGCTTTAATGGGTTCGAACATGCAGCGGCAGGCTGTGCCCTTACTCCGGCCGACGGCGCCCATTGTGGGCACCGGCATGGAATGGTATGCGGCGGCGGACTCCGGCCAAGTGATTATGGCGGAGGGCCCTGGCGAAGTGGTGCGCGCGGACAGCGCGGCCATCGTTGTACAAGATGATGACGGCGCACTTCACGAGTACGTGCTCAACAAATACCGTCGTACGAATCAGTCCACCGTGATCGACCAGCGCCCGTTGGTGCGTAAAGGGGATCGTGTCGGTCCGGGTACGCCGCTTACTTCTTCTTCTTCCACCGATCGTGGTGATTTAGCTTTGGGACAAAACGTGGTGGTAGCTTTTGCTAGCTGGTATGGCGGTAATTTCGAGGACGCCATTCTCATCAGCGAGCGGGTGGTACAAAATGACCTTTTCTCTTCGGTACACGTGGAGCAGCACGAAGTTGAAGCGCGAGAGGCGAAGTTGGGTGCCGAGGAAATTACCCGCGATATTCCTAATGTGGGCGAAGAGGCGCTACGCGATTTAGACGAAAATGGCATCATTCGCGTCGGTGCTGAGGTGGGGCCGGATGATATTTTGGTGGGCAAGATCACGCCTAAAGGGGAAACAGAGCTTTCGCCGGAGGAGAAATTGCTGCGCGCAATTTTCGGTGAAAAGTCGCGTGAGGTGAAAGATTCTTCTCTACGTATGCCGCACGGCGAACATGGTGTGGTTGTGGACGTGAAGATCTTCTCCCGAGAGAACCGCAGCGATTTGCCGGCCGGTGTGAATAAGTTAGTGCGTGTTTCCGTGGCCGAACAGCGTAAGTTGATGATCGGTGACAAAATGGCCGGTCGACACGGTAACAAAGGGGTCATTTCTAAGATCGTGCCGGTAGAAGATATGCCGTTCTTGCCGGATGGGACGCCGGTAGACATCATTTTGAATCCCTTGGGGGTACCGGCACGCATGAATATCGGCCAGGTGTTAGAAACACATTTGGGCTGGGCGGCGTCCAAATTGGGCTTTGAAGTGCGCACGCCGGTGTTCGATGGCGCCGCGGAAATTGAGATTCAAGCCGAATTGGGCCGGGCCTGGCTCATGGACAACGCGTGGGGCGAGGTGACGCATGAGGCCTGGGAATGGGCGAAAAACGAAGCGGTAGATGTCACCGCTTTGCAGGATGATGACGAGTTACGTCGGCTCTACTTGCTGGAAAAGCTGGGCGAGCGGGGCTACGACATAGAGAAATTGTACGACGACGAGTACTATGCCCGCCGGGCGACATTACACGAATGGCTCGTCGATCACGGTTATGACCCTGATGATTTGCTAGATTATGGTGATCAGGACTTGACTTTGGCCGAGCGGGATAGGCGGGGGGAGAACGCCCGGCGTATCACGTTGATTGAGTGGCTCCGTATGTATGCGGACACGATTCCTGACACCGATGATATGCGTGAACTGTATGCTTTTGCTCAACAGGTTAGTAAAGCTGTCGGTTGGCCGGTGCCATTGACGGGCAAGACGAAATTGTACAACGGTCGGACGGGAGAGTCGTTTGATCAGCCGGTGACGGTTGGTACGATTTACATGCTAAAATTGCATCATTTAGTGGAAGATAAAGTGCACGCGCGTTCTACGGGCCCGTACTCTTTGGTGACGCAACAACCGTTAGGTGGCAAAGCACAATTCGGCGGCCAGCGTTTCGGCGAAATGGAAGTTTGGGCACTGGAAGCGTACGGCGCTGCATATATTTTGCAGGAAATGTTGACGGTGAAATCGGATGATGTGACCGGCCGGGTTAAAACTTACGAGGCGATTGTGAAAGGTGATAAGATCGAAGCGCCCGGTGTGCCGGAGTCCTTTAAGGTTTTGGTGAAAGAGCTCCAATCTTTGGCTCTGAACGTGGAAATCGTGAATGAGAAAGGGGAAATTATTCCCTTTGGCAAGGGCACAGCGGAAGAGCAGTTGCCGAAACTTGGCTTTAGTTTGACAATCCCCAGGAGCTTAGGACGTTCTCGCACTGAATAGGCGTGTGTGGGGGGGGGCGGCTGTCTTCCGGCTCGGCCTTGAGGTCGGGAAGACAGAAGCAAGTTTCTTTCTCTAACAGGTGTTTTCGATAAGAGAGGTTGACAGTGGAAGTTAAAAACTTTAGCGCTATCCGAATTAGGCTCGCTTCGCCGGAAGATATTCATTCCTGGTCCTATGGCGAGGTCTTGAAGCCGGAGACCATTAACTATCGCACATTACGACCGGAGCGGGATGGACTTTTCTGTGAACGCATTTTCGGTCCTACTAAGGATTACGAATGTGCGTGCGGGAAGTATAAACGGATACGTTACAAAGGTGTTATTTGTGAAAAATGTGGCGTCGAAGTCGCACCGTCTCGCGTGCGGCGTGAACGCATGGGCCATATTGATCTGGCTACGCCGGTAAGTCATATTTGGTATGTGAAAGGGGTGCCCAGCCGTTTAGGGTTGCTCTTGGATCTCTCGCCGCGTAAATTGGAGCGGGTGATTTATTTTGCCCAGTATATTGTTACGAGCATAGACGAAGATGAACGACAAAAAAGCCTGAGCCGACAAGAACGGGACCTGGCATTGCGCTTGAGCCGCCAGGATGGCGAACTTTCTAGCAAAATTGCGAATTTAGAGGCGCAGCGGGACGCGAATATCAAGTCGTTACGCGAAGTAGAAGAGGGAGAGTTAAGCCGGCTGGAAGACGCCATGGAGCAGCGAACCAATGAAACGATGCAATTGGGACGTTCCTTGACGGACCGGTTGGAGGCCGTGCTACACAAGTCGTTGCCGGAGGATATTGTGCTGCCGTGGCAAGAGGAGCCACTCATTGCGGCCGGCACAACGATAGAGGTGAAGCAGATCGAGACCTTGCGTGAGGCTTTGACGCATCGGTTGAACGATGTCGAGCATGAAGTGCGTCGCGAACAAGAGGAAGCGCGGCAAGTGGTTCAAGCGCGCGTGGATCAAGTGCGTTCGGAGGCCGAAGCATCACTGCTGGCACTGCAGGAAGCCACGGAAGAGGAAAAAGAGCGTTTGCGCAAAGAGTACGACGCTTTGGCGCAAGAGCTAAAGCAGTTGGCCGAGCGCATGTTACTCACGGAGCGTCAATATCGTGAGTATAGGCGCCGCTGGCCGACTGTATTCACCGCCGGTATGGGGGCTGAAGCGATCCGAGAACTGGTCGCGAAAATTGACTTGGACAAAATGGCGGGAACGTTGCGCGCTGACATGAAACGGAGCCGTTCTAACCAATTCCGCAAGAAAGTGGCTAAGCGGCTGCGCGTGGTGGAAGCTTTCCGCCAGGCTAATAATCGTCCTGAGTGGATGGTGCTGACGGTGTTGCCCGTAATTCCACCTGATTTGCGGCCCATGGTGCAATTAGACGGCGGTAGGTTTGCCACCAGCGATCTGAATGATTTGTATCGGCGGGTAATTAACCGCAATAATCGGCTGAAACGGTTGTTGGAACTGGGCGCGCCGGATGTAATTGTGCGTAATGAAAAACGGATGTTGCAAGAGGCGGTAGATTCGCTGATCGATAATGGGCGGCGCGGTCAGGCGGTCTCTCGCTCTGGCCGGCGCAAGCTCAAATCCCTTTCCGATATGCTGAAAGGCAAGCAGGGCCGTTTCCGACGCAACTTATTGGGGAAACGGGTGGATTACTCGGGCCGATCGGTGATTGTTGTCGGGCCTCAGTTGAAACTGGACGAGTGTGGTTTGCCCAAAAAGATGGCGCTGGAGCTGTTCAAGCCGTTCGTGATGCATGAATTGGTGGAGCAGAATTACGCGCATAATATCAAGAGCGCCAAACGTCTGGTCGATCGTGAAGCGCCGCCGGTATGGGATGTTTTGGAGACCGTGGCGGAAACCAGACCGGTCATGTTAAACCGAGCGCCAACTTTGCATAGGTTGGGCATTCAAGCCTTCGAGGTACGGCTCATTGAGGGGAGTGCGATCCAGCTTCATCCTTTGGCCTGCGCTGCCTTCAACGCTGATTTCGATGGCGATCAGATGGCAGTACATGTGCCGCTTTCTGCCCGTGCTGTGCGGGAGGCGCGCGAGTTGATGCTTTCTACCCGCAATTTGCTCAAGCCGGCCAGTGGAGATCCCATCGTTGGTCCTTCCAAGGATATGGTGCTGGGAGGATATTACTTGACGGTGGTCGATAAAGACGCGAAGGGTGCTGGCAAATATTTCAGCGATTTGCAAGAAGTCACTTATGCTTACGAAATGGGTATCGTTGACCTGCGCGCACCGATTCACGTTTATTACACATCATGGCTTTCCGGCCTGGATATTTCTGAATTGAACCTGAGTAGCCGGGTGGAAAAGGCGTTGCGCGAAGAGGACTTGCAACGGGTGGAAGCTGTTGTGGCGCGCTTGCGTGAAGGGCAGAAGGCATTCATTACTATCTCTGGCATTGGTGCCGTCGCCTATGACGAAGTGCGTGAGCGATTGCTGTTGCACGGTATCGATCCTGAAAACGTGCGGTTGAGCGGCCTGCTGGAAACGACGCCGGGACGTATTCTGTTTAACTTGATCTTGCCGAAGGAAATGCGCTTTATTAATGAAGTCATGGATAAAAGCGCGTTGAACGGCGTTATCGCTAAAACTTATGAGCGCTTTGGCCAGGAGACAACAGCCGAGGTGGCGGATAATATCAAGAATTTGACCTTTAAGTTTGCGACGATTAGCGGCACAACCATGGCGGTTAGCGATATTCGCGTGCCCAAGAAGAAAGAGGAAGTGCTAGAACGAACGGAACAAATGGTAACGGAAGTGGAACGGCAGTTCCGCCGTGGTTTGATTACCGAAGACGAAAAGTACGCTAAAACGGTAGAATTGTGGACGCGTGCGACCGACGAGGTGACAGAAGCGGTGAAAGAACTGCTGGACCCGCTGGATGGCTTGGGGGCGATGTCTCGTTCCGGGGCCACAAAAGGCGGCATTCAGCCAATTCGTCAGTTGGCCGGCATGCGTGGCTTAATGGCCGATCCGTCTGGGCGCATTATTCCGTTGCCTATTCGTTCTAATTTTAGTGAAGGATTGACCACACTGGAATATTTCTTGAGCACGCACGGTTCCCGTAAAGGGTTAGCCGATACCGCGTTGCGCACTGCCGATGCCGGTTATTTGACCCGGCGTTTGGTAGATGTAGCGCAAGATGTCATTATCATGGAAGAAGATTGTGGCACCGAGCACGGGATATGGATTACAACGGAAGATGCTAAAGTGATGGGAGAACCACTGGCGGACCGGATTATGGGCCGTGTTTTAGCCGCACCGGTGGTGAATCCGTTGACTGGCGAGGTGGTCATCGACAGCGGTGAAATGATTGATAAACCGGAAGTCGACTTGATCAATGATTTGGGAATCAAGAAAGTTTATGTACGTTCACCATTGACTTGCGAATCCCGCTTTGGTCTTTGTCGTAAATGCTACGGTCAGGATCTAGGCCGCGGCGGCTTGGTGAATTTGGGCGAAGCGGTAGGTGTGATTGCGGCGCAGTCCATTGGTGAGCCGGGTACCCAGTTAACATTGCGTACTTTCCATACCGGTGGTGTGGCCGGCGGCGAGGATATCACACAAGGCCTGCCCCGTGTGGAGGAGATTTTTGAAGCACGTACTCCTAAAGGGGAAGCGCTCATTGCCGAGATTGATGGTGTCTTAGAGGACGATTACTGGGAAGGCGATCAGCGTAAATTGCGCCTTGCCGATACGAATTTGTTGCGTCACGAGGTGATGATTCCGGCAGCGGCCGAGCTTGTGGTCGAGGATGGTGACCGCGTGCAGCAGGATACCGTGGTTGCCCGTGACGGTGAAAAAGAGATCACAGCTGAGATGGATGGCCATGTTTTTATGGAAAAACAGGAAGATGGCTTTACGCTGGCAACGGTACGACGGGAAGAGCGTCGCGAGGTAATCCTCGACATTGCGCCTTCGACGCGCTTGCGGATTGACGTCGGCAGTCGGGTCAAGGCTGGCGATCAAATTACAGAGGGATCCAAAAACCCGCGTGATGTCTTGCATATTCAAGGACGAGAAGCCGTACAGATGTATTTGCTGCAAGAGGTTCAGAAAGTATACCGGTCGCAAGGCGTGACGATTCACGATAAGCATATCGAAGTGGTCGTGCGCCAGATGACACGCCGGGTCAATGTAACGGATAGTGGCGACACGCATTTTCTGCCCGGCGAACTGATAGACCGGTTTGATTTCGAAGCGGCTAACGCCCAGGTGGTGGCAGAAGGCGGCAAGCCGGCGAATGGTTATCCGGAATTGTTGGGTGTTACGAAAGCGTCTTTGAACACCGATAGCTTCCTTTCGGCGGCTGCTTTCCAGGAGACGACGAAAGTGTTGACGGAAGCCGCTGTGCGAGGCGCTCGGGATGAGTTGCGCGGCTTGAAAGAAAATGTGATCATTGGTAAATTGATTCCGGCTGGTACAGGCTATTTGGCTCGTATTGAACAGCAGAAAGAGAAAGAAGAAGTTGCTCGTGCTCTGCGTGAAGAACTTTCCGAGGTGGAAAAGAAGACGACCACGGAAGTATCACGGAAAGAGGCTGAAGCGTGGTTGACCGGAGGCCTGCCTTTTGGCGAAACGACCATACCGACCGGCGTTGGTCTTTCTGAAGCTGGGGACGATGTGGCCGAGGTCGAGACGCCGGCTGAAGCGCCGCACGATGGCGAGCAAGCTGCTGCAGAGCCAGCGGCCGAAGAGGTGTCTACCGACGAAACGATCCAGACGGATGCTGCCTGACCGGGCGGGTTTTCTCTGCGGGTGCTGACGAGTCGTTATTCTTGCCGCAGAACATTTGACCATGGTTTTGCTTTGTATTAAAATAATGTTTCGTTAGCTTATGCTTTAGCCTGTACGGTGCCATGGAACAACGTTGTTGTGTTGGTAGACGCCAGACTTTAGTTGTATATTTCGGTACATGTTGTTATTTGAGACAAAGAGAGGAAGAATCTTTTGCCGACCATTAATCAGCTCGTTCGTAAAGGACGGAAGAAAGTTCACAAGAAGGAAAAAGCGCCGGCGTTGCGCTTTGTGCATAATGCATTGACCGGTAGGACGCACAAATTGAGCCAAGGTTCGCCGCAACGGCGTGGCGTTTGTACGCAAGTGCGGACCATGACGCCGAAAAAACCGAATTCGGCTTTGCGTAAAGTGGCCCGTGTTCGTTTGACGAACGGCGTTGAAGTGACGGCTTATATTCCGGGCGAAGGCCATAATTTACAGGAGCACTCGGTGGTCTTAGTGCGCGGTGGTCGTGTAAAAGACTTGCCGGGCGTGCGCTACCATATCGTGCGTGGTACATTGGATACTGCCGGTGTTGAAGATCGGCGCCGGGGTCGTTCTAAATACGGGAGCCGCCGTCCTAAGTAAGCATCGAGAAGTAGTCTTCCTTTAGAAATTCAGCTTCCGCGAGAAATTGAATTTCTCAGATGGTCACTAAGTCGTAGGGGAGGATAACGTCCGAGCTATTTTTTGTGATGCGAAAGATTGATCATTGGCCGTGTGAGGCCGCGAAGTATTGATTCGAGGGTGAGGAGCAAGGCATGCCGCGACGAAACCGTCCAGCGAAACGGGCTATTGTGCCCGATAGCAAGTACCAAAGTGAATTAGTTTCTCAGTTGATTAACAGGGTCATGACGAGGGGTAAGAAGAGTCTGGCGCAACGCATCGTTTATGATGCTATGGATATTGCAGCCGCACGTGCCAAGAAGCCTGCGTTGGATGTTCTGCAGGTAGCGGTGAGAAATGTGACGCCCATTGTGGAAGTAAAGCCGCGCCGTGTGGGAGGGGCTACGTACCAGGTGCCGGTGGAAGTGCGCAGTGACCGCCGTTTGAGTTTGGCTTTGCGCTGGCTGGTGGGATTCTCCCGGCAGCGCACCGGCAAGACGATGGCTGAGCGCCTGGCTTCGGAAGTGGTAGACGCCAGTAATGGCGTGGGTGCGACGATCAAAAAGCGTGAAGATACGCACCGCATGGCAGAAGCCAATAAAGCTTTCTCGCATTATCGTTGGTAGGCTGTTGTAAGTCGCACTTTTGAGATAAGCGGAGTTTTTCTCTGCGATTGTAACGGCTTTATAGTTCTAATGTATAGCTGTTTGGAGATTTTAGAGCCGCGCCTACTTTTCACGCTGAGCCTTCTGAAATTCACTTGACGATTAGGTCGAGTTGTAGGTTCAGGGTAAAAGGTGGACGTGGCTCTTTTGTGCCATGGAGAAGTGTTACGTGATGGCGGAACCTAAAATGAATATCGATTTGAAAAAGCTTCGTAATATCGGAATTATCGCGCATATCGATGCTGGCAAAACAACGACCACTGAGCGCATTCTTTTCTACGCCGGCAGGACGTATCGCTTGGGCAATGTTGATGAAGGCACGACGGTAACCGATTGGATGGAACAAGAGCGTGAACGGGGGATTACGATTACCTCGGCGGCGATTACCTGTGAATGGCGCGGCAATCGCATCAATATTATCGACACGCCCGGCCATATTGATTTTACGGCCGAAGTGCAGCGCAGTTTGCGCGTCTTAGACGGCGGCGTGGTCGTGTTCGACGCTGTGGCCGGCGTGGAGCCGCAATCCGAAACAGTATGGCGACAGGCTAATCGCTATCACGTGCCGCGCATTAGCTTTGTGAACAAAATGGACCGCATGGGGGCCGATTTCTGGCGCACGGTGGAGATGATTCGTGTCCGGTTAGGCGCTAATCCACTACCGGTGCAATTACCCATCGGTGCGGAAGATAACTTTCGCGGCATTGTGGACCTCATTGAACGGAAGGCGTTAATTTTCACGGATGAATTAGGCGCTCACCCTGAACAGGTGGACGTACCGGCGGAAATGGCCGAGGAAGTCGCTCAGCATCGCGATGAGCTGGTGGCAGCTATTGCCGAGCATGATGATACGTTGATGATGCAATATTTGGAGGGCGAGGAGATTGCGCCGGAAGCGTTGCGCCGCGTGCTTCGCGAATTGACTATTTCTGGCACCTATGTCCCCGTGCTCTGTGGCACCGCTTTACGCAATAAGGGGGTACAACCCCTTTTAGACGCTGTCGTGGATTATTTGCCTTCTCCTCTGGAGGTGCCGCCGGTTACCGGCATCGATCCTAATACGGATGAGACCATCAGTCGCACGCCCGATCCGGACGGGCCGCTGGCAGCGCTGATCTTCAAGATCGTTGCTGATCCTTATGTGGGGCGCCTGGCTTATGTGCGAGTCTACTCTGGGCGACTGATTAGTGGCTCCACGGTAGAAAACGTGAATAAAAACCGTAAGGAACGCATTGGGCGGCTGATGCAGATTTATGCCGATAAACGGCAGGATATTCCCGAAATTGTGGCCGGTGATATTGGTGCCATTATTGGCTTGAAACAGACTTTTACCGGTGAAACGTTGGCCGATGCCCGCTTGCCCATCTTTTTGGAGAGTATTGATTTCCCAGAGCCGGTGATTTCTGTGGCTGTGGAGCCGAAAACGAAAGGGGATCAGGAGAAGATGGCCAATGCTTTGCGCCGCCTGGCTGAAGAGGATCCTACTTTCCGCGTGCATACTGATGATCAAACCGGGCAAACTATTATTTCTGGCATGGGGGAGTTACACTTAGAAGTGCTGGTGGATCGCATGCGCCGGGAGTTTAATGTGCGTGCCAATGTCGGCCGGCCGCGAGTTTCGTATCGTGAAACGATTACGAAGCCGGCCCGGGGCGTGGGGCGCTATGTCCGCCAAACCGGTGGGCGCGGCCAATATGGCCATGTCGTGCTGGAGATGGAACCATTGCCGCCAGGAAGCAGTAACGCGTTCGAAACGCACATTGTCGGTGGCTCGGTGCCCTCCGAGTTCTTCAAAGCCATTGAAAATGGTGCCATGGAGGCGCTGGAAAGTGGTTTTATCGCCGGCTATCCCGCCGTGTCCATCAAAGCGACTTTGGTGGATGGCTCTTATCACGAAGTGGATTCCTCGGAAATGGCTTTCAAAATTGCTGCTTCCATGGCTGTGCGCGATGGTTTCAATAAAGGGAAGCCCGTTTTGTTGGAACCCGTAGTGAAGGTGCACATTATCGTGCCGGAACAGTTTTTGGGTGATGTGATTGGTGATGTCAACGCTCGGCGCGGCCAGGTAGAGGGTTTGGAACCTCAACCAGGTGGCGTTCAAGAGATCGTTGCGATGGTGCCTTTGTCCGAAATGTTTGGCTATGCGACGACTTTGCGTTCCATGACGCAAGGTCGCGGTACTTTTAGCATGGAGTTCGATCATTATCAGCCTGTTTCGGAAGAGTTGGCGAAGACGCTAAAATATTAGTGGGCCAGGTAATTACTCGGCCTTTCCAACAATAGCGTGCCAATTTTCGTAAATTCTTTCCGGTTTGCTTGTCAGGCATCGGCTGGGTAGTCAATGGGCAAACAGCTATTCAACTTAGCTCGTCTGGCGATTGGGAATTGCTGTGATCGTTGCAAAACTTACCTGCGCAGGTGGCAGGCCAATCTCCGAAGAGAAATTTGCAGACGTTGTTGTAACGTATAGTTGCTGAACTGAATAGTTACCAGGACAAGTTGCGCGCTGTATTCAGTCGGTCTAAATTTGCCAAGAGCGTCTGAATGGGTATACTAAGAGGGTTTCTGTCTAAATTCGGACTTTCTGTACGGAATGTGTAGACATGATCATCCACAGTGACAGGGCGCTGCGGTGAGTAACCTGGAGCGTCTTTTCATTTGTCTGGATGAGGTTATTATGCTAACGAAAGGAGTGAGACGTTAGATGGCCAAGAAAGTTTATCATCGGACGAAGCCCCATGTAAACGTGGGGACGATTGGGCACATCGATCACGGCAAGACGACGCTAACGGCGGCGATCACGAAAGTTTTGGCCTTGAAAGGGTGGGCGGATTTTGCGCCCTTTGAAGAGATTG
>WFQU01000142.1 GCA_015486845.1 Anaerolineae bacterium
CACCGGCAAAAGCCTCGACTCCGATGCTGAGGAAGATTCGGGATCATTTTTGGCTATTGTTTTTTTATCTGCGTGCGCAGCCTGCGTTGATCTGCGTCCCATTTTTATTTTCAGAGGAGATTACCTGACCGAAAAGAGGGTCACGCTGTCGTCGCAATTACACCAACGCTAGGCACGGGCCCGGAAGGGCTTAAAATTTTGAAACAGGTGACACATAGAATTCGATGATGCAAGATACTATTGGCGTATTGGCGTTGCAAGGCGCCTTTCGCGAACATATCAAATCACTGCAACGGATTGGCATTGCGACACGAAAAGTGCGTTTGCCGGCGGACCTCATCGGCCTCGGTGGGCTCATTATCCCCGGGGGAGAAAGCACGGCCATTGGCAAGTTGGCACGCCTGTACGGCTTACTGGCGCCATTGCAGCGTTTGGCGCACAGCGGCTTTCCCATGTGGGGAACTTGCGCCGGCCTCATTTTATTGGCCGATCGGGTAACGCATCGAGCCTCCGATCAACCACTCATCGGGGGACTGGATATTTTCGTGTCGCGTAACTATTTCGGCCGGCAGGTGAATTCATTTGAGACGGAGCTATCCGTGCCGGCGTTGGCGCCTTTTTCCGCTAACGGCGAAGCGGCCTTTCACGCTGTTTTCATTCGGGCCCCCGCCGTGATGTCCGTAGCGTCAGGCGTCGAAGTATTGGCCCGTTTAGACAGTGCGCCAAGTGGCAAAGGCGTTATCGTGGCTGTGCGGCAGAAGGCGCTATTGGCGACCGCTTTTCACCCAGAATTGACGGATGACACCCGCTTTCATCGCTATTTTGCTAACTTAGTGGCGGCCGCAGAACAACGGGTTGACGCTGAAATCGTAGCTGCGGCAGCATAATCGTGAACAATCCCACCGTCGGCTTGCCCTATTTGACAGCAGATTTGCCCGGCACCGGTGGCACATTGCGTCAAACCCCGGCAGATTTTGTCGTGGTCGAGACACCTCTTTATCCGGCGAGCGGCAATGGCGACCATTTGCACGTTTCGCTGACCCGCGAGGGCATGACGACGCCACACGTGCGTGAAATGTTAGCTGGCTTATTCCAATTATCGCCGCAACAGATCGGTTATGCTGGCCTGAAAGACCGCCAGGCCCGCGTGACCCAGCTCTTCTCCTTGCCCGACTTGGAGCCGGATGACGCGCAGCGGATCGACGCCGAATTAGAAGGCATTCAAGTCAACTGGGCCCGCAAACATCGCAATAAGTTGAAAACTGGTCATTTGTTAGGCAACCAGTTTACTATCACCATCAGGAATGTTGGGGCGGATGCCTTAATGCGTTGTCAAGCCATCACAGCGCGGCTGCAAACAGCTGGTGTGCCCAACTATTTCGGCCCCCAGCGCTTTGGCAACGCCGGGGATAACGCCTCGCGCGGCCGGGAGGCGCTGCTCGGTCATGGGCCGCGTGATCGCTGGCTGCGCCGCTTTTTGATTTCAGCTTTCCAGTCGTTGCTCTTCAACCGCTATTTAGCGTTGCGCCTCCAACGCGAGCTCTTTGGCCGGCTCTTGTTAGGGGATATTGCTAAGAAGGAGGACACTGGCGGCTTGTTTAGTGTCGCAGATCCAGAACAGGAACAAGCGCGCTATCTTCGTGGCGAGATTCACTGCACCGGCCCGCTTTTTGGTAGCAAAATGTGGGATGCTACCGGGCCAGCCGGTGCGTTGGAAGCGGAACTATGGGCCGAAAGTGGGGTCACGCGTGGAGATTTTGCCCGCCAGAGGATTGCGGGCACGCGCCGGCCCGGCCGCGTTTGGGTGCCGGAGATACATGTGCAACCGGTGGCGGAAGATGCACTGGCACTACATTTTTTCTTACGCAAAGGCGCATTTGCCACCAGTTTACTGAGAGAGGTGATGAAGGATGATTTAGCCGCTCGCTGAGCGATAGCTGTGGAACCATCGTCGGCGGGCGGCCGTTTCGTTTATCCCTCCGGCGCTTGTAACGCCAATTCCAGCGCTTCGTCCGTCGTTTCGACTAACTGGAAAGTCATCTCCTGGCGAATTTCTGCCGGTAATTCGTCCAAATCTTTTTCGTTGCGCTTGGGCAAGATGATATGTTTGAGCCCGGCGCGATGGGCAGCCAACACTTTTTGCTTGATGCCTCCTACTGGCAATAATTTTCCGCGCAGCGTGATTTCGCCGGTCATGCCTAATTCGGCTCGCACCGGCCGGCCGGTCAGTAGGCTAACGATGGCCGTCACCATAGTCACGCCGGCCGAAGGGCCATCTTTGGGGATAGCGCCGGCTGGAATGTGCACGTGGATATCGTTCTGGCCGAAAAACGCCTCGTCGATGCCCAGGCTGGCCGCCCGGGAACGGATGTAGCTTAACGCGATGCGTCCTGACTCTTTCATCACGTCCCCTAACTGACCGGTCAACACTAAGTCGCCTTTGCCGCGCATGGAGGTCGCTTCAATGAAAAGGATGTCGCCGCCGAAGGGCGTCCAGGCTAAACCGGTGGCCACGCCGGCAATCTCGACCCGCTCGGCCGTATCATAGAAAAATCGAGGCTTGCCCAGCATTTTATGAACAGCGTTCGCGTCGATCTGGGCCGTGCTGTCCAACTCGCCTGCCGCGACCTGCACGGCGACTTTGCGGCACACACTGCCAATCTCCCGTTCTAAATTGCGCACGCCGGCCTCGCGGGTGTACTCGCGGATAATTGTGCGCAATCCTTCTGGCTGAAAAACGACCTCATTTTCTTGCAGGCCGTTCGCCCGCCGCTGCCGGGGCACCAAATAGTTCTGAGCAATGGCGACTTTCTCTTCCTCGGTGTAGCCATCCAGCGTCAAAATCTCCATGCGATCCAGCAGAGGCGCCGGAATCGTTTCCAGCACGTTGGCGGTGGTCACGAAAATGACCTGACTTAGGTCGAAATCCACGTCCAAATAGTGGTCTCGAAACGCATGGTTTTGCTGCGGATCCAGCACTTCTAACAGCGCCGAGCTGGGGTCGCCACGCCAATCTGAGCCAATTTTATCCACTTCGTCTAACATGAATATCGGATTCCGCGTGTCGACGCGTTTGAGTGCCTGAATGATACGGCCGGGCATGGCGCCGATATACGTCCGACGATGGCCGCGTATTTCTGCTTCGTCACGCATGCCGCCCAAACTCATGTGCGTGAACTTACGTCCTAAAGCACGGGCGATGGAACGCCCTAAGCTGGTTTTCCCCACGCCTGGCGGTCCGACAAAGCAAAGAATTGCGCCTTGTGCCTCGGCAACGCTGGCTTCTTCTCCCTCGGGTGGCTCTAATTCCCGCTCGCTGACTAATTTCCGCACGGCTAAGTACTCTAAAATACGTTCTTTCACCTTTACTAAATCGTAATGATCTCTATCCAAAACTTGCCTGGCATGATCGATATCCAGATTGTCTTCACTCAAGTTATTCCAAGGCAATTCCAGCAGCCAATCTAAGTAAGTTTTGATTACAGAATATTCGGCAGCCTGCGGCGGCATCTGTTTCAGCCGCTTCAGTTCGTGTAAAGCTTCTTTTTCCGCTTCTTCCGGCATGTTGGCGTCGGTGATTTTCTTGTGGTAATCGCCAACATCATCTTCCGGCTCGTTTTCTTCGCCTAATTCCTTGCGGATTGCTTTCATCTGTTGTCGCAAATAGAATTCTTTTTGTGCTTGTTCCAGGTCTTGCCGGGCCTCTTCCTGAATCTTCTGGCCGATTTCCAGTACTTCGATGCGTTTGGTGAGAATCACGCCCAACCGGCGTAATTTAGCCACGAAATCATCCTCTTCCAATAGCTCCTGGGCTTCATCCATGTCCAGCCGTACATTGGAGGTAATCATGTAAAAGACGGTACGGGGGTTATCAACTTGCGTCAAAAAGTTATCCAGGCCCTCCGGTGCGTTGGGCATGAGAGAGAGCAATTTGCCGGTTTGTTCCAAAACAAACTCGCGCAGCGCTTCCAATTCTGTGGCCGGCCCTGGAATTTCATCCGGGACAACATTGATTTTCGCTTTCAAATACGGTTCGGTGGCGGTCCAATGGTCAATGCGGAAACGCTCGATTCCCTGGATGATCACTTGCAGGGTATCATCCGGCGCGCGCATCACTTTATGCACCCGGGCAATGGTGCCAACAGTAAAAACTTCATCCGGGCCTGGAACTTCCACCTCTGGATTTTTCATGCCGACTAAGCCAATGATATGATCGTCCTCCATGACGTCATCCACCAGTTGCATAGAGCGGGGGATGCCGACGGTCAGCGGCATAATGGTAAACGGAAAAGCGATAATGTTGCGTAATGGCAAGATTGGCAACTCTTCCGGGTAATTCATTTCTTCATCTTCGTCAATTTGTAGCCAAGGAAACACATTTACCTCCGGTTTATATGGTTATAGCACAACTCGCTTTTCAACATAGCGATCGTGCTGCGATACATTGTGATTTTTCGCTGCTGTCTTTCCGTGACAGCAGCCATGATTATAGGCTTGTTTCCAACATTGCGTCCACAATAGCCGCTCTAGAACGGCGCAGTGCGTCTGCCTGTTGCTTGTGAGAAGAAGCCTATTTTTGTTAGATGCAAATTAATTAAATTCGTTGCATCTCGCTTGACAGTAAGCGCCACTTTTCATCTCGCAGTAAAGGCAGTCGTTGTCGGACCCTGCGTAGTTGGGCCAAGTCTAAAGTGGCTTGCAGGAGCGTTTCATCGAAGTACGGCGCTCTGGCAATTTCTTCGCCGTCGGGGGCATAAATAGCAGAACCGCCCCAGAAATTCAAGCCGTCTTCCATGCCTACCCGATTGCAGTGTATGACGTAATTAGTGAAGAGCGAAGCGTAGGCTTGGTTGACACGTTCCACGAATTTGGTGCTGTCCAGCGCTTTGCTGTGACGCATGCCCCGGCCGGGACTGGCGGAAATGTGAATGGAAATATCAGCGCCGTCTGCCCACAGCAGATAAGGTGCGCTGGCATGCCAAAAATCTTCGCAAATCAGGGTGCCGGCCCGGCCAAATGGCGTGTCGAAAGCGCGAAACTTATCGCCGGCGGCGAAAAAACGGCCTTCGTCGAAGAGCGCGTAAGTGGGCAGATAGACTTTCCTGTGTACGTGTAGCAGTGATCCTTCGTGCAAATACGCGGCCGAGACGTAAAAACGGTGGCGGCTATCCTCTTCCACGCAGCCAAAAATGACATCCACATTGTGAATGGCCGACGCCTCGGCTAACGAGGTCAAGTAAGGATCGCTCTTATCCGTCAGCGAAATGGCTACGCGGGGGACCAAGTCCTTCAGTAAATAGCCGGTGAGGGAGAGTTCTGGGAAAATGAGCCATTGCACGCCCTGGGCGGCAGCTTCTTTGATCCATTGCAAATGTAGAGCAAGATTAGCGTCGATATCGCCCAGCCGGGGCGCAATTTGGGCTAAACCAATTTTCACTTCCAAGACGATCTCCTTCGAAAATAAACATAGAACGCAGATTAACGCAGGCTACGCACGCAGATAAAAAACCATGGTCAAAAAACAATCCCGACATCCTAAACCACCCACCGGCGACAACCCGCCCAAGGCTGAAACCCTTGGGCTACGTCAGTCAATGCAAAGCCCGCTGAAGCGGGCTGCTTGACTTTAGCCCCCTTCAGGGGGCTTCCCATTAACGTAGCACGGAGCTTTGAGCTCCGTGCGCTCGACCGGCCGTAGGCTCATGATAACTCTGCATCAAA
The DNA here is from genome assembly GCA_015486845.1 of Anaerolineae bacterium. GTDB lineage: Bacteria > Chloroflexota > Anaerolineae > JAADDB01 > JAADDB01 > WFQU01. The sequence goes on from WFQU01000142.1 coordinate 5,722, forward strand.
AAACCCAACCTCCACAAGAAGTGGAACTTCCTATTCTTTACCACAACCTTTTTATGCATTATACTTGAAAGGTCTCGTTCTGAAAATGGGAGCGAGTTTATCCGGCCTGATGAAAGACCAAATACGGCCGTTTCTAACCGAGAAGGGGGAAAGAGCAGATGACATTCGAGCGCATAGCGGGCGTAATTTTGCACCCCACTTCGCTGCCAGGCCGTTTCGGCATCGGCGATTTGGGCGCGGAGGCGCTGGCATTTGTGGATTTCATGGCGGCAGCAAGACAGCAGCTTTGGCAAGTGTTGCCGTTGGGGCCGACCGGCTATGGCGATTCGCCGTACCAATCATTTTCGGCTTTTGCCGGCAACCCATTGCTCATCAGCTTAGATCGGCTGGTAGAAGAAGGATTCTTGCCGGCGGCAGCGCTGGCCGACACGCCGTCTTTTTCCCGGGATAGGATCAATTATGGCGCCGTGATGCAATACAAGCTCCCTTTGCTCAAAGATGCCTATGCTTACTTTGATCAGCACGGTTCGCCGGCGCAAAAAGAGGAATTCGCCCGTTTCGCCTGGGAGAGCGGGGCCTGGTTGCACGATTACGCGCTTTTCATGGCGTTGAAAGAGGCCCATGGCGGGGCACCCTGGTATCAGTGGCCGGCTGCTTTGAAGGACCATCAACAAGATGCTTTAGACGGCTGGGAGAAAAAACTGCAACACGAAGTGCTCACCCACAAGTTTATCCAGTACCTTTTCTTCCGGCAATGGTCGGTGGTGCGCCAATATGCCAACGAGCGCCATGTGCGCATCATGGGCGATATCCCGATTTTCGTGGCTTACGATAGCTGTGACCTGTGGGCCAACCGACACCTCTTCCAACTAGATGAAGCGGGCCGGCCCACCGTGGTGGCCGGCGTGCCACCGGATATTTACTCCGCCACCGGCCAACTGTGGGGTAATCCCCTTTACCGGTGGAATGTATTAGCCGAACAAGACTATCACTGGTGGATAGAACGCTTCCGGGCTACCCTGCAAATGGTGGATGTCGTCCGGTTGGATCATTTTCGCGGCTTCGAAGCGTATTGGGAAGTGCCGGGCGACGAGAGCACGGCGGTCAACGGTCGTTGGGTCAAGGGGCCGGGCGCCCATTTCTTCCAAGCCATGCGAGCTGCTTTGGGCGACTTCCCCATCGTGGTGGAAGATTTAGGCTTTCTCACGCCGGAAGTGGACGCCTTGCGGCAGCAGTTCAGCTTCCCCGGCATGAAAGTGCTGCAATTCGCGTTCGACGGCAATCCGGAGAACGCATACTTGCCACACAACTATCAACGCAACTGTGTCGTTTATACCAGCACCCACGACAGCGATACAGCCTTGGGGTGGTTCCAGGATCGTGCCACGCCGGAGGAACGGGATTATGTCTTGAAATATTCGGGCTCCACCGGCCAAGACTTCGCCTGGGATTTCATCCGCTTGGCATACCGGTCGGTGGCCAATATCGCTATGATCAATTTGCAAGACATTTTGAGATTGGGCAATGAGGGACGGATGAATCTGCCGGGCAGCTTGGGCGGCAATTGGAACTGGCGGTACCAGAAAGAGGATTTACGACCGGAGCATGCGGCGCAATTAGCCGAGATGGTGCACCTTTTCGGTCGGGAAGGAGCTTCTGCATGAGAATGTTAGGATGGTTGGCGTATCACTTCCAATGGGAACCAGGTGTGCAGACTGTAGCCGAAGTGCCGGAACAGGTTCTGAGCGGCGATGTGCCAGACTGTGTGCTGGTTTTCTTGCACGTGGAAGAGAAAGATGCGGAAGAGCGTTCCCATGTTTTCCGCAAGACGCTGAAACAGATCAAATGGCAGGCCAACAAAATGGGCTATAAGAATATCGTGTTGCATTCCTTCGCCCATTTGGGCGGGCAGAGCGCACCGTTCGATTTCGCTTGGGAATTCTTGACGGAGTTGGCAGAGCGGCTGCGCAAAACCGGCTACCAGGTCTGGATTACCCCGTTTGGCTACACCAGCGAATGGCATCTGCACGTGCGGCCGGAATCCATCGGTCGGGTGTGGAAGGAAATCTAAAACAGCTTTATCCCCGCCGCATTTGAGTTTTCCATTGTCTCTGAATACGGCGGGGCGTAGTTCACGGGACAATGCCCAACGCGCGCAAGCGATCCAGGCCAGCGAAGAAATTTGCCACACAGGAAATATTGGGCAGTTCTCCGGCCAGCACCATCCGTTGTACTTCGTCCAGTGGAAAAAGCTGGCAACGGATTGCTTCCGTATCGTCTAAATGTTGTCCGCCATTGCTTTGAGCAGCTAATGCTAAGTAAAGATGGCAACGCGCCGTGCCTCTATTAGAACTCAAAACGGGCGAAGCGAGATGATGCCAGGTTCCGGCAATAAAGCCGGTTTCCTCGGCAAGCTCTCGTTGGGCGCACAGCAGCGGGTCCTCGTCCGGTTCGTCTAAATAGCCGGCCGGCAATGCCCAGATGATCTCTTTCAGGCCGTGCTTGTACTGCTGTACTAACGGAACCTGGTTATCGTCCGTCAACGCCAATATCGAAGCATATTCACGTCGCTCCTCGGTGAGAAAATCGCCGATGGTTAGCCCGTTGGGGAGCGCCACTTCCTCTTCCCACACTTTCAGCCACGGGGATTTATCCACCAATAGACGCCGCGCTTTGATTTGCCAGGGTGCTGGCGTGCGGATTGTTTTTGCACAGGGTTGTTTCATACCATGACTCCTTTTGATTTTATGGCGGTTATTATACGCATCTTAAGGAGGATACTGAAATTACAGGGTTACCTAATATCCAGAAAAGGGAACCGGCTAGTGGTGTTGGACGTCTTGGAAAGCGATGGCAGATGGTGCCTCATGGGCTCTTTGTGAAGAGGGAGGAAGATGATGAGAAAACAAACGCTTATTGTGCTATTCGATGCAGTATTACTGGTCGGGCTGGTCGCGTTGAGCTTCCACAACGTGCAGAAGCTGCATGCTGTACCGGCGCAGGCGGACGCACCGCAAACGATGGTCACAGTTTACAACAATGATCAGGCGCTGGTGCGCGAGACGCGCGTCGTGACGGTAACGGCCAGCGGCGTGAACTCGCTGAATATCGAGAATGTACCGGCGCAAATCGACCCGGCCAGCGTGCAATTAGTTTCCGTGCCGGATCCGACCGCGCTGATCCCGCTAGAGCAAAATTACGAGTACGATTTGGTAAACAGTTCCCGGCTGCTGCAAAAGTATGTCGGGCAGGAAGTTCGGCTTATTACAAAAGATGGTACGGCCTACGTGGGCACATTGCTGAATGCCAGTGACACCCTTGTGCTGCAAAACGAGGACGGCAGTATCGATGCCGTGAACCGAGATGACGTGGTCGTCACCCGTTTTCCTAAGCTGCCCAACGGGTTGACCGCCCGGCCCAGCTTGAATTGGCAGGTCCAGGCCGCACAAAAAGGGAAACAAACGGTGCAGCTTTCTTACCTGACCCGGGGACTTTCCTGGCAGGCCGATTATATTGCCCATTTGGCTGCAGAGAGCCAAAGCATGACCCTGACCGGCTGGATTGCGCTGGATAATCGTTCCGGCAAGAATTTCACCGACGCACGCTTGAAGTTAGTTGCCGGGGAATTGCACCAGGCGCAGCAACGAACGCCGGTGTTGATGAAGAGTGCAGACAGGGCTGCTGTGCCCACACGAGCGCCGCAGGTGCAAGAGCGCTCGTTCTCGGAGTATCATTTGTACGACTTGCCCCGGCCTGTGACTATCAAAACCGCCCAGACAAAACGGGTGCAGTTCATCAGCGCCAGCGGTGTTCCGGTGGAAAAACTGTACGTCATGGATTTGTCGAACATCAGCCCGGTGCCGTACCGGCCAGCCACCGATGAGACTTTCGGCAAAGTGCAAAAAGGCAATGCGGCCACGTATATTCAGTTCACCACTGGCAAAGCCGGCCATTTGAACGTGCCGCTGCCCGCCGGCCGGGTGCAGATGTATCAGGAAGACAGCGACGGTGCGATGCTGCTTGCCGGCGAAGACAACATTCAACACACGCCCATCAGCCAAACAGTGCGCTTGCAAATGGGGAAAGCGTTCGATATTACCGGTAGTCGTGAGCAAACGGACTTCCAAAAATTGGGCCGCAACAGCATGAAAGAAAGTTTCAGCATAATCGTCAACAACCACAAAGCGAAAGCGGTTACGGTTAAGGTCGTGGAGCATTTGTACCGCTGGAATCAATGGACTATTGTCGATTCCAGCCAGGATTACAAGAAGGTAGATGCGCATACTGTCACTTTCGATCTGCCGGTGAAGGCCAACGGCAAAGCTACTATTACGTACACTGTTCTCTATAACTGGTAATGCACACATAGCATAAATCTACGCTGCCGGGCAGGTAACTGATTTTAGTTCTTGCCCGGCAAAGACGCGTCCGGATTTCGTTCAATTGAGGAGTTACGCAGTTCAGCCAGGCAAATGTCATTGCGAGCCCCCGCAAGTGGGGGGGACGAAGCAATCTCCAAGGCGGTGTGGGGGGGTGCATCGGCACTCTTCGATCGCCTCGCGATGACATTTTGTGGACTTTGACGTTCAACTGCGTAAGTCCTACGATTATTGCCATACAGGAAATCATCCGTCCTGGCACTATTTCGGTGTGCGCTATTTTTTAGATGACATTTTTATAACCAGGAAACAGGATGGCGGCTTAAAATTGTCGTCTCACTCTCCGGCAGTTCCAAATTTAACGCAGAGCGTAGTAATGTTCGAGAATCAAGTGGTCGGAAACTGCATCTACGCCCGCTAAGTTGCTCTGTTTCGGTGCCAAATAGTCCGCACGGGTGAGCTTGGCAGGCCTGTAGCGGTGACTTTGAGTCGCTTAGCGTGAGAATCCTTGCTTCCAGCCGGCCTATGCAGATGTGATTACGGGCACAGGACCGAGATAGAGGCATTTGGATTGTTATAATTGGAATTGCTGCCCGCTCTTTTGACATCTTCGTGCTTATCTGTATAATGGAAATATCTTATCTGCTTATTAAATAGCATTGTTCCTTATGCTCCATTATTCATGTATTTAAGTGTTCATCTCATTTAATGCTTCTCTGGGCATAGCTTACGTGCTTATGCTATGTGGGCACGGTTGAGATTTTAGTTTTGAGAGCAGGCGGAAGAATTGTGTCGAGAGATTGTTGTGGCACTATTTTGCGGCTATTGCCGGATGAGCAGAACAAAGTCCAGCAAGCAGGAAGGCCGACATGGATAATTGGTCGGTATGCAGTAAATAATTTCCAAAACGAGGTATAATTTTTCATAACGGCGCGGTCACAACTCAAACTTTCGCATTAAGCAACTTAAAGTCTCCGCTACAAGCTGCCAAGTCCGCCCAAGAGCAGCTTGGCCAATGTAGGTACGGCTGACCGTCAATCTGTGTTTTCCGTAGTCGTCGCGATCTAAAAAATACTGCGGCAGATTATGCGGTCGAACCCCAGGCTTCTGCTGCTGAACGTCCCAAAGTCACCATGACTGATGACATAGTTCGTCGGAAGGAGCCATTTGGAGTTGCGGAAGGCTGTTTAGTAAGCATGAGAATGACTTTCTCCTTTGCTAATGGGGGGCGGCTAATTGCAACACCAATAGCAAGGTATGCGTGACTCTTTTACGGATAGGATCATCAAAATCAGCACTAATTTGCGTCTTATTTTCCCCCGGCTCTGAGCAATCATTGCTGAAACAGATAGATGACCCTTACGGCGAGAAATCGAAACAGAGAGCGGACGCAAATGCTAGAACGGCTTCCGTAGTTGGTCTCCAATCCATAGTTTAGCTAATACTTAGTAAATGGGTGGAGATAGAATTGACAATAAAGTGACAGGGCAAAAGCGTACATCTAATGGCCTCATCATACCAATTATGTCACGGGTACGCGGCGCAATGGTACTTTGGGCTGCCCCTCACGGCGACAAAGGCGTGAACGGTGCTGGGTCGTGCTTAGTGGTGCCCCATCCGTAGGTTATTTTAGGATACCAAGAGATAAGTAATCCTGTCGATCATTTATTAAATGTAAGAAGGCGTAAGCCAAAAAATTGATTGGAAAACAATTTCTGAAAAAGAGAAATGGAGATCTGCTGTGGACTTTGCACAATTAGAAAGGCTAAATTTACCAGAACTCCGTGAGAAAGCTAAAGAAATGCAGGTCACTGGCTTCTCGCGGCTAAAAAAGACTGACTTGATCTTGCGGTTATTGCAAGCCGAAGCCGAACAGGAAGGATACATGTTTGGTGGTGGCGTGCTAGAAGTATTGCAAGATGGATTAGGTTTTTTGCGCTCGAACCGCTTGCTTCCTGGCTATAAAGATGTTTATGTTTCTCAGTCACAAATTCGGCGCTTTAATTTACGCACCGGCGATGTGGTCATCGGCCAGGTCCGGCCGCCCAAAGAGACAGAGAAACATTTCGGGCTGCTCAAAGTGAATACAGTCAATGGGATTGACCCGGACGTGAATCGCAAACGCATTTCCTTTGAGAATTTGACGCCGATTTTCCCTAATGAGAGACTTAGATTGGAAACAAAGCCGCATATTTTGGCTACACGGCTTATTGACTTGATCTCTCCAATCGGGCGTGGCCAACGCGGTATGATTGTTTCCCCGCCAAAAGCTGGCAAAACAACAATTCTCAAACAGATTGCTAACGGCATTACCAGCAATTATGATGATGTCGATCTCATGGTTGTGCTTATTGGCGAGCGCCCCGAGGAAGTCACCGACATGGATCGATCGGTCGAAGCGGAGGTGTATAGCTCTACTTTTGACGATCCAGTGCAAAATCATGTGCGCGTGGCCGAAATATCAGTAGAAATGGCCAAGCGCAAAGTGGAAGCAAAAAAGGATGTCGTCATCTTGTTAGATTCTATTACTCGCCTATCTCGTGGATATAATTTAACCGTTCCACCCAGTGGCCGTACCCTTTCCGGTGGCTTGGATACAGCAGCTTTGTATCCGCCCAAACATTTTTTCGGTGCAGCTCGTAATATCGAAGAAGGTGGAAGCTTGACTATTATCGCTACCTGTTTAGTCGATACTGGTAGCCGCATGGATGACGTCATTTACGAAGAATTTAAAGGAACCGGCAATATGGAATTACTCTTGAACCGGCGCTTAGCGGAGCGGCGAATCTTCCCAGCTTTTGACATTGAGCGTTCATCTACCCGCCGAGAAGAGCTATTATTAGGTAAAGATACACTGCAAAAAGTGTGGACATTACGCCGCATGGTCGACGCACTGGGTGGCGGGGTGGAAGCTTTGCCACCTTTGCTGGAGCGTATGGCTCGCACTAAGAGTAATAAAGAGTTCTTGGCGACGCTGAATCAGCCGAAATAGATCATGTTTGGTGTTTAGCTCAGCTCACAGCAAGATTAAACTTTGCATGACAAAATGGCCTGGCCTATAATAAGCCACGGAACAATGATAGGAATCTGATTCACAGGGAAAGGATAGCGGCTTCATGCAGAGAGTCGTGCGGGATAATCTGCCAGTACGGCAAGCGACAGAGTCGTGGGCTATTAGTCCTGCTCCGTTGGCCGCAATTCCCCGCATCCGATTTTGGACATGGTTACGCGCCTGGCAAATCAGCGGTCATCGCAAATGGGCGCACTGGCAGACGACAAACGAGTTCACGCGTTTATCGTTACATCTTGGCGTGTTGATTGCCATTGTACTTTTGATTGCGTTACAACATCTGTCTATTCCTTCTTTTGCCAGCACTGTGGCAGCTTTTCGTGCAGCGCCAACGGTGGTGGTCAAACCAAGCAGTATGTCCGGTAGTGAGGCAGCCTTGTGGTATCATGTCATTCCCGGCTCACCGGTAGAGGGATTAAGTAGGGAAAACAACGCACACACTATCATTCCCAAGCGAGCCCGCGAGCACCTGATTACTTACATCGTCCAGCCCGGCGATACGGTCTCTGAAATCGCCGCTAAATTTCACCTTAAGGAACAAACCGTAGAATGGGCCAATGGCTTGGAGCTAAATCCTGACGTGGTCATGAGTGGCGCCGAACTGATCATTCCGCCGATTAATGGCATTGTGCATGTGGTGGAAGATGGCGATACGATCACGAAGATTGCGCACAAATACAAGGTCAAGCCAGAAGCTATTGTGGCCTATAAACCGAATAAACTTTATGATGTACAGGCATTGCTACGCCCGCAACAGACGATTATCGTACCCGGTGGCATCAAGCCGTATGTTATTCCGGTGGTTCACAGCTATGGTGGGCCAGTCCCGGCTGGCGCGGCGCATGGCACTGGCCAGTTTGTCTGGCCGGCCAGCGGTCGTTTGACCGCCCTTTTCAACCAAATCATTTGTAGTCCTATGTTAGGGTGCGTGCACCACAGTGGCATTGACATCGCTAATGCTATAGGCACCTCCATCAAAGCCGCTGATTCTGGATATGTGGTCTGGGCAGGCTATCGTAAAGACGGTTATGGCAAGCTTGTTATTGTCAACCACGGCAACGGCTTCACCACGTATTATGCGCACTTGAGTGTCATTTTAGTGCGTAAAGGACAATCTGTGGGGCGTGGACAGCTTATTGGCAGAATGGGACAATCGGGCAATGCTATGGGCGTGCATTTACACTTCGAAACTCGATTTAATAACATTGTCCGCAATCCGTTGAACTACTTACCTCGGCCCTGAGGGGAAAACGAGACGATTGCAGTACTTTACTAACGAAATTCTTGTACCTCGAGCAAAGATTTGACGCATATAATGCTAAGCCGCAAAATGGGGTAAGAACAAATAGTAAACTTATAATAGGCTTTTGGTTCTAGTCCGAACGGGTTAGGTTAAACAATAAGGGGATGGCATGACAGCCATCCCCTTTGTGCTTAGGAAGATAATAACAGTGTGCTTCTGTATTATGATTTAGAAATAAACGGTTTCTTGAATCGATAGACAATACGTCCTCGTTTCAAGTCGTAGGGAGAAACTTCAACTCGCACGCGATCCCCGATCAGGACACGAATGTAATGCTTGCGCATCTTCCCAGACAAGTAAGCTAAAACTTCATGTTCGTTATCCAATGTAACCAGGAACGATGTATTAGGCAAAGCCTCCGTTACGGTTCCCTCGACCACCAACTTTTCTTCCGTTTTTGCCACGCAATTACCCCTTTTACTCACTAAAGCCTATCCACCAACCAATAATGAAAGTATAACAAAGGTGGTCTTCTTTTGTCAATTTGAGGTCGGACATGTCCAAAATTGATTAGTGACCCATCCATGACTCTACTGCAAAAAGGTTCCCCGCCGAGAGCACAGAGGACGCAAAGAGAGAAATAATAGGATTTTAACGAATATTCTCCCCTGAAAATAAGACCTCTCCCCTGGCTTACCGCCCAAAGGGGCAGCAAGCCTTCCCCTCCCCGTATCGGGGAGGGGAAAAAGCTAAGCGCAGTACAGCTTGGGGGAGAGGTCTCCTCCGAAAATAAAAATGGGACGTGGATCAACGCGGGCTGCGCACACAGATAAAAAATCAGGCCTTCTTTAAAGAAGTTCAACTTCTTCGAGAAGTTGAACTTCTAATTAACGGGGTTGGCCGACTTAGCGCACGGAGCTCAAAGCTCCGTGCTACGTAAATGATAAACCCCTTAGAAAGGGGCTGGTGCTAAGCAGCCTCTTGGCAGAGGACCCTACCTTGACGTACCCCGCCGCCGCGGCGGCAAGGGGCCGGCGCACCGGAATGGTACGCAGGTCAACGCAGTCTGCTTCGTCCGGCGATTAGAAATCGCTGCTACAACTGCGAAACCTGCCTGCGCAGG
>WFQU01000143.1 GCA_015486845.1 Anaerolineae bacterium
GTCTGCCTTGTCCGGCGATTGGAAATCGCGGCTACGACTGCGAGACCTGCCTGCGCAGGTTGCATGCTAATCGCCGTAGGGCGATTTTGCAGACGTTGCCGCGACTTTTAGTCGCCGGGGGCCGAATCGTTAATCCAGACACAATAGTGTGCTGACCTACTCGGCGTGGTTTCAGCTGCCATGCCCGGGGCTGAAAGCCGCCGGGCTACATCAAATTCAAGCCCGCTAAAGCGGGCTGCTTCACCTCAGCCCCCCTCGGGGGGCTTTTCAAATTGTAGCACGGAGCTTTGAGCTCCGTGCACGCCCCGAAAACAGCTTCATAGAACGCAAATTAACGCAGTCTGCCTTGTCCGGCGATTGGAAATCGCGGCTACGACTGCGAGACCTGCCTGCGCAGGTTGCAGGCTAATCGCCGTAGGGCGATTTTGCAGACGTTGCCGCGACTTTTAGTCGCCGGGGGCCGAATCGTTACCCCCGGCCCCCAATTCTGAGGGTGTGTTGCTCTCTCCCCAGGTTGGCGGATAGGGGGCATTTCAGCCGCTGTGGTGTGCCTGTCTGCGTGTCCGCACAGGCAGGCCACAGGCTCATGATGATTTCTTCTAAGCCAGGAGATAGAGACAGACTCATACCAAGGGCCGGTAACGGTATTGCAGCGCCTCGGCTAAATGCGCCGGCGCGATCCACGTTTCCCCGGCCAAATCGGCAATGGTCCGAGCGACTTTCAACACGCGGTGATAGGCCCGCGCAGAGAGCAGGAACTGGCGCACCGCGTTGCGCAAAAGCGCCTCGCCGGCGTCGTCTAAGCGGCAATACCGTTGCACTTCTTTGCTACCCATATCGGCGTTGTTCAAACAGTGTGGACAATCGCTCAACCGCTGCTGCTGGCGCTCGCGGGCAGTAGTTACCCGTGCCCGAATGGTCGCCGATGATTCTCCTTGTTGGCGGCTGCGCAGTTTCTCGTAATCGACGCGCGGCACCCGCATGTGAATGTCGATGCGATCCAGGAACGGGCCGGAAAGGCGTTGCTGATAATGGCGCACCGCACTGAGGCTGCACGTGCATTCGTGCACCGGATCGCCGTAATAGCCACAAGGACAGGGATTCATGGCGCCCACTAACATGAAATTGGCCGGGTAGACGATGGAACTGGAGGCCCGGCTAATGGTAACTGCTTTGTCTTCCATCGGCTGGCGCAACATTTCCAGCATCCGGTTGCCGAACTCTGGCAGTTCGTCCAAAAAGAGCACGCCCCGGTGAGCCAAAGAGATTTCCCCCGGCCGGGGATAGCGTCCGCCGCCAATCAGTCCTGCGTATGAAATTGTGTGATGTGGAGAGCGAAAAGGCCGTTTGGTAAACCAGGGTGCATCTGTTGACAACAGGCCAGCTACCGAGTAGATACGCGTGACATCCAATGCTTCCTCAAAAGAGATGGGCGGCAAAATCGAGGGTAGCGCCCGGGCTAACAGCGTTTTGCCCACGCCGGGCGAACCGATCATCAGCACATTATGCCCCCCGGCCGCGGCCACTTCCAACGCCCGTTTGACATGTTCCTGCCCTTTGACGTCCGCAAAATCCACGTCATAGCGATTGAGGCTTTCCATATCACTAAACGATTGGTCACTTTCGTAAGGTGGAATGGGAACCACGCCGTTCAAATGATTAGCCAAATGGGTCAAATGGTCTACCGGGATGATCTCGATGCCATCGATCAAAGCGGCTTCGGGCGCGTCCACAGCAGGTACGTAAAATCGACGCACGCCTTGTTGCTTAGCATAATGCGCCATAGAAAGCACGCCGTTGACATGACGCACGGAACCGTCCAACGACAGCTCTCCTGTGAACAGGTCTTCCTCGCAGTCGTCGGGCAACTGGGAGGAAGCAACGAGCAGCGAGACCGCCATGGGCAAATCGAAAGCCGGACCCTGTTTGCGTAAGTCCGCTGGGGCCAAATTGATAGTGATGCGCCCGCGGGGATAGCGCAAGCTAGAATTAACAATGGCCGCCCGCACACGCTCCGACGATTCTCGCACGGCCGCATCTGGCAATCCCACTACGATGAAATGGGGTAACGACTTGCTGAAAATGTCCGCTTCCACCGCTACCGGCTGGGCATCCAGGCCGACGACGGCACAACTTTGCACGCTGGCTAACATGGGGGAACCCCTCCCTTGAAAATCAAATAGGACGCAGATTAACGCAGGCTGCGCACGCAGATAAAATACAATGGTCAAAAAATAATTCCGAAGATGCCGTCGTTAGAAAAGTGCAGCACCTTCCCCAGCACCGGAGTCGAGGCTTTAGCCGGTGTCGCCGAACACCGACCTGCGTCGGCGTCGTCGTGACCACGTAGGTGGTCGCTTAGCCGCAAGTTCCTCTGGGGCGACGTACTTGCTGACGGCTACTGACCGTCGGCTGCCGACTTGTTTTCATTCGCTGTGGTGTGCGCCTGTCTGCACAGGCAGGCCGTAGGCTCATGATAGCTTTCCTGTAATCAGGATGCCGGTTTGCAGCATTATTCTTCACGCTACACTGCACACCGGTATCTACAGGAAATCTTGCGGGCGAACCTGCCGGCCTCGATAGCGCTTTGCCACCGCTTTCGTATCACCGCCGGCGGCCAGTGTCTCTAAAAACTCAGCCACCACTAAATGCAACGCCAACGGTGGTAACTCAAAAGCCGGGAAAGTTGTAGTCCGCGCTTGGGCGATGGCGACGCCTAAGCGCGTTAAATCTCGGCACCAAAGCAAATAGCCCTGGCTGGCCAAATGCGACAGAATGTCATCCTGGTGGTGGTCGGGGCGGTCCGGATTGTCTACGCTGACTAACGGAATGTGCCGGGTCAGCACCTCCAGCGTCACGCCGACGCCGCCATGGGCGACCACCAGGTCCGCTCGCTCGTAATACGGCGCTAAGCTGGGCGCAAAGCGGAAAAATTCGGCATGCATCGGTTCGTATTTTCCCAAGCCAATTTGCATCACTACTGGCAAATCCAGTTGCGGCGCCAAACGATCCATTTGCCGGATCAGTGGGTCGAAATCCCCGGAACCAACAGTCACGAATATCATCCGTGTAAACTCCCGGCATAGATGGCCTCGGGAAACGCTTCAGCCTGCAATTCCGGCCACTGCACAAAAAAGAGGTCGGCGATGCGATACATCCAGCGCCCGCTGAGGGACGGATGGTGCACCCGGGCGCCGTTTTCCACGTAAATGACCTTTGCACCCAGCAGTTTGCCCAGTGTGGCCACCGGGATCGCAATCCCCGGGCCGGAGTGCAGGATTGCTTTGGGCTGGGCCCGTAGCAAAACGATGAGCGATTGCCAGCTCAGTCGGATGTAGCGTGCCAGCACTCTCCAGCGATTTTCCACTTTCCACTGGGGGCGGTTGCAGCGATAAATAGGGCCGGGGATGTGGATTTTTTTCTCGCTGAGCGTTTCTTCTTTGACCAATAAGTAATGGTAATCGTATGCCGGGCCTAACAAGTCTAGCAAACGGATCATCTCGATGGTATGACCGCCTTCGCCCAAAACGACCAGGACTCGCATTTTCTTATCTGGCTGCAAAATCCCCTCCCGCAAAATAGAACCTCTCCTCCGGCTAAGCCCGGCGATTAAAATCGTCGCTACAACTGCGAAACCTGCCTACGCAGGTTGCCTGCTAATCGCCGCAGGGCGATTTTGCAGACGTTGCCCACGACTTTCAGTCGCCGGGCCTAAAATGGCAGCAAACCGGGCGGATAATTATCCGCCCCTAAACTAAACCTCTCCCCCGGCTGCTTGCCCTTTGGGCGATCAGCCTTCCCCTCCCGATCCGGGGAGGGGGGAAAGCACCGCTTTGGGGGTAGCCAAAGGCATTGCCTTCGGCTACCCTCTCCTCCAAAAAAATAGAACGCTGATTAACGCTGATGTCTACCGATTTGCGCCGATTATTTTCCCATTTATGAACGTCACCGTGCAGCTCGGTTCACCCAAGAATTGGCGGTGATTTCACATCATAGCTTGCGGCCCAAAAGGGGCGGCAGCAATTTTTGCACAGCCGCGTCATGATTGCTTTTGAAACTGAATTTCAATTTGCCGCCGGTTGTCACCAATAGCAAGCTACTTAGCGTCTCTGAATTATCGTTCTGATCAAAATAGCCAGCTTTGAACTTGATCTTCTGCACCATCCGCGGCTCGATAGCAAACGAGCCCTCTGTTTCCCCGAGGATTTCGTCCGGGTTCATACTCAGATAACGATCGGCAAAGGAGATCATAGTACCCGCACCAGCAAAAAGCTGCTTTAGTTTTCCTTTGCCTTCCCGCCTGGCTTCCTGCTTTCGTTCGTCTACTTCCTGCTTGTAAATCTGTTTCGACCACTTAGCAGCGATTAAACGCCGGCTCGTTACCACCAAAGTGAAAAGCTCCGAACGGAATAAGCCTTTCTTCAATGAAACATTAGGAATAACGCCGACGACCTGTTCATTTTCCACGGATTTTTCTCCAGCTACAGATAATCAAGATGGTTGGGCGGGACTCACCAATGCGTCGCCGCCAGTTCCGACGCTGAGCAGATAGCCAGCCCCCGGCACAGTGCGGAGATAGCGGGGCGCACTCGGGTTGGCCTCGATTTTGCGGCGCAAACGGCGTACTAACTGTTTCAACGCCGCCCGATCCGCCGCTTCTGGATCGCCCCAAACCTGGGCGATGATCTGGTTCGGTGTCAGAACATGTTCCCTATTTTGCATCAGGTAGCGCAACAGGCGAAATTCCAGGGTGGTCAACCGGACAACCTCGGCCCCGGCAATAGCTACCGTTCGTTGTTCCGTGTCCAAGACGAAAGCCCCTTCTGACTCGAAGCGAGACGCATTATCGATCTCCCCCGGCCGGCGCCCGCTGCGCCGCAGCACCGCCCGCACCCGGGCCACTAATTGCCGAGGGCTGAACGGCTTGCTGATGTAATCATCGGCGCCCGCTTCCAGTCCCTGTACGATGTCCTCTTCCTCATCCCGCACCGTTAGTAGAATGACCGGCGTTGACGTTTCCCGGCGCACTTGCCGCAGTACACCAAAGCCGTCCAGCCGAGGCATGTTCACATCCAGCAAGATCAAATCCGGCTGCTCGTCGCGCCATGATTGCAGCGCCGAAACACCGTCATAGGCGCTGAGCACCTGAAAGCCGGCCCGCTGCAACGTGAAAGTGAGTATTTCGTTCAATTCCAGATCGTCGTCGACGACAAGCAATTTCATCATGATTCGTCCGTCGAGGCTAAGGGCAACGTGAACCAGAATGTGGTCCCGGCACCCGGCCGACTTTCCACACCCACCTCACCGCCGTGCCGCTGGATAATTTCCTTGACAATGGCCAGCCCCAAACCGATGCCGCTGTCGTTTTCGCTGCGGTCATCAAGACGGCCAAACCGGCGGAACAATGACTTTTGCAGGGCCAGTGCGATACCCGGGCCGTTATCCGTTACGCCGACCCAAACCATGCCGGGACGAGCTTCGGCCTGTACGGAGACCGGCTGCCCCGGCGGACCGTATTTGCTGGCGTTGCTGAGTAAATTGTGCAAAACCTGGGCCAGCCGGCGTGCATCCCCTTGCACTAACGACAGATCAGGCGGCAGTTTCAAATGAACTGGCTGCTTTTTCTGCCGAAAGAGTGGCATCATAAAGTCCACCGCGTCCCTGACGATCGGCGGCAAAGCCAGCGGTTCCGGCACGACCCGGAAGCGCCCAGCCTGGATGCTCATGCTGTCCAGCAAATTGTCCACCATACTTTGCAGCCGCAAGGTACCCCGCTGCAGCGAGAGCAACAATCGCTCCTGTTCCGCCGGGGCCAACGGCGGGTCCTTGCTGCGCAACAGTTCCACCGAAGCGGCCAGCGCCGATAGGGGGGTGCGGAACTCGTGGCTCACATTGGCCAAGAGTTTGTTCGTCGCCCGGACAGCGCTTTCTTCTTCCGTAACATCGCGCAGGACCAGGGCAACTTGGGCCAAATCACCTTCGGGAGAAGCCAGACGAGCGCCAGTCACGCTGAGGGTTAGTCGCTTACCCTGCCGGTCGAAAATGTCGATTTTGTGCTCGCCGCCGGCCGGCGGTATTTGTTCCCAAAAGGAGGCAGCGTCCGGCGGGGTGCGGAAAACGACCCCGGCCGAAGCGCCCGTCGCTTCCGGCCGTTTCCAGCCGGTGATGCGCTCGGCGCCTCGGCTGAAGGAAGTGATGCGGCCATGGCGGTCCATTGTCACCACCCCCTCCACGATGGATTCGATGAGGTTCTCTGCCCAAAGGCGCTGTCGCTGCAAAGCCTCGTCGCTGCGCTGCAATTCCCTGCGCAAAGCGTCGTAATGCTCGACAAGATCGGCCACATCCTCGTTCTGTTCATCGGAAAACGCCGTGTGCGCTGGCCGGTGCCGTTTTTGCCCTAAGAAAAAGCCGATGCCGCCGGCCAACAAGCAGCTAATTACAATGCCAAGGCCTATCAGCGCAGCGCTCACCCCCGGACGCTCAACTTTCTTCTCCGGCTGGTAACTTGACTATCAGGAGTGTCAACGCCAGGACCAGCACCAGCAACGAGATAACTTGTGATTGGCGGTAGCCGTTGCCCCAAACAGCGCTGCCGGCACGCCAGCCGTCGACTAGCAGTCGGCTCAGCGCATAGCCCACAGTGAGCCAAAGTGCCTGCATCCCATCCCCGGCGCGCTTGCGCCGCCAGAACACAATAGCGAAAAGGAGCGCCGTGGCCAGGAACAAGTAAATCTGCGTGGGCTGGCGCGTGGCGCCCCACAGCCGAATGCCCCACGGCATCGTCGTGGGCAGGCCATACGCGTCCCCGGCAGCTAAATTGCCCAGGCTGTAAAACGGTAGAAAAAGTGCCACGCCCCCGGCCAAAGCATCCGCCAGCTTCAGCGACGGCAATTTCTTCCAGGCGATGTAACTGCCGGCGAATAGTGCGGCGGCTATGAGACCGGCCTGCCAATAAAAAGTGCCGCCTTGCAATGAAATGATAGCAGCGACATTCCCGCTGTATACCGACCAATGCTGCACTATGTAGCCTAACCGCGCGACCACGGAAGCGATGATGAGCGCGTAAAAGCCAATATTCCAAACTTCGTTGCCATCTATGCCCAACCGGTCTGCTTCTTTGCCCGCGAACCAAATGGCTAAATAGAAGGCAATGAGCAGCAAAATTGGCTTGGCGGGAAGGTTCAATCCCGGAATGGGCAAATTAGGCAGCATCGTTCATTCCTTCCCCAACAAAGCGCTCACTTGCCCCTGGATGAGAGGTTCGTTCATGCCGCCTACCACAATTTTCCGGATGAAGCCCTTTTGGTCGATGAAGAAACTACTGGGCAAACCGCGCGCCCGGTATGTCGCACCGGCCTGTCCCTGTTTGTCCAAGAAAATTGGGAATGTCAAGTGAAATTGCTCTTGGAAACGGCTCACTTTGCCACTATCTTCCATCTGGTTGACGCCAATGATCAATAGACCATCCGCCGCGTATGCTTTGTAAACGGCTTCCAACGCCGGCATTTCACCTCGGCAGGGAGGGCACCAGGTTGCCCAAAAGTTGAGGATAATGGGATGGCCTTTGAATTCGGAAAGGGCGTGGGGCTGACCGTCTAAACCGGTGAACTGAATCTCTGGGGCTAAGAAGCCCTCTTTGGGCGCGGCGATTTGCTGGCCGGATACTACTCCCGCGGCGCTGTGGATCCGGCTGATCTGTAGCCAAGCTAAACCGCCGGCTAAAACTAACACGATCAGCAAGTACAATCGTTGCCCACGCCGGCGCCGTGCCTTGGCCGTGTGCCTCTCATGCATGGGATTTTGCCTTGACTAACACGGTCCAGCTACCCCGTTGCACCGATTCGTCCCGTTGGTTGCGCACGGTTACTTTCAGCGTGACGTAGCCGCCGCCCAAGCGCCGGGCCGGTTTTAGATCGCTCACCTTTGCTTCCACGCGGATCGTGTCGCCGATTTTTACCGGGGCGCGAAAACGCCATTCCAAAGCGGTGAACGCTTCCACCGTGCCTGTCACGAAACCGACATCCATGAGCAGCCCAGAGGCCATAGAGAGCACCAACAAACCATGGGCCACCCGCTCTCCGAACAATGTTTGCTGGGCGTACAGTTCATTAGTGTGCAGTTCGTAAAAATCGCCGCTCACGCCGGCGAAATTAACAATATCCGCCTCGGTGATAGTACGGCCACCGCTGAAAACGGTATCGCCGAGGACAAAATCATTGAAGTATAAACCTTCTGGCCGCTTAAACGCTTTGGGTTCGCGCAATCTCTTCTCCTGTTCTCTGTTTGATGACATCGCCGTTGGCGAGGTCTAAAATAGCACTTTCCGGCCCCGTTATACTAACGGTAACTGATGGAAACGTTCCTTAGCAGGAACGCATCCTCATTATAGGCATTTCCGTTAGGGAAATCAAGCTATTCGTGTACAGCCGCGCGGTCTTGGATCGGATGCGGAGCGTAAAATATGATAGAATCCAGCGGTTAGAAATCCCGGCTGCTGTTACAAATACAAAACTGGGCTATAAACACCCAGATGGACACATTTGAAATTGCTTAGGACTTTTTTGCCCTGTATCACGTAAACGTGTATAATGAGCTTATAGTATGTTGCTATGTAAATTAACAAGATAATGTTGTTAGGGGAGCTGGGAAGCAGCCCGGCTGAGAGGGAAGTCTACGAGGCAATAGCCTTACTTACTTTCGACCCTTTGAACCTGACCTGGGTAATGCCGGCGTAGGAAAACTTACGACGACGAAAAGAGAATTAAGGTCATTGCCTCAGGGCAGTGGCCTTTTTTTGTGTCACGCGTGTACGTGACATGTTTCATTGTCAAAATATTCACTTTTTGTAATGACTCAGCCCTGGTCAAATAGAACGCTGATCGTATAGATTTCACGCAGACAAATCAGAAAGGATTAGCGCGAACCAGCGTAGCTATGCGCCATCTGCGTTCTATCGTGGGGGAAGCTGAGTCGTCATCTTTTACTATTGTAGAAAAGGAGCGTCGAAAATGAAAAAATCGTTACGAACACTTGTTTATGCGTTTCTGGTGGGTGCATTCGTGTTTATTGTCTACTATGTCGCGGCTGTGGTGCGTGGCCCTAAAGTCGAAGGAGTTAGCTGGAATCCTATCGTGGCTGCAGTGTTAACCATCATGGGGATAGCATCCGGCGCTGCCTGGGGTGTCGGAGGGGAATTGCGCCGCTGGAAAACGCGCGATGCCATTTTGGCAGCCAATTTAGCGCTGGTTTTCGGTTTGCTCTTCCTCGGCTGGACCATGATCTGGGATTTGGCAAAACCGCTAAACGCACTGATCCCCGGCGTCCGTGATTCGGTGTACGGCTTCTGGTTCTTGGCCGGATTGGTCGCGCCATATATTATCCGCAAGCCGGGTGCCGCCGTCGTAGCAGAGACATTAGCCGCGTTAGCCGAATGGCTTGCCGGCAGTCAATGGGGCTTTACATTGCTCATCAGCGGGCTAATTCAAGGCGGCATGGCGGAAATCATTTTCGCCGCTTATGGCTATCGTCGCTACAAGCTGGACACCTTGATGTTGGCCGGCGCGGCTGCGGGCATTGGCAGCTTGGTCGTTGACTACTTTTTCTGGTACGCACAACTCAAACCAGATGTTCTGCTCATTATGTTAATTGCTCGCATCATTAGCGGGGCCATTTTAGGGGGCTGGCTGGCCAAAGTGATCGGCGACGGCTTAGTGCACTCCGGTGCCCTTGGTAATTTCCCCATTGCCCGAGAAAGTCGCGAGAAAATTTGAGTTTACCCATCATTGAAGTCAGCGGATTGTCCGTCCGCTACCCGTTGCGCCGCCGACCGGCACTGCAAGACTTGAGCTTTTCGGTGGCGCAACACGAAACGCTGCTCATCTTGGGGCCCAGCGGCTGCGGCAAAAGCACTTTGGCGCTGACGCTAAATGGCCTTATTCCCCATGACATTGAAGCAGAAGTACAAGGAACAATTAACGTAGCTGGCGTAAACGTCGCCGCGGCTTCCGTGGAGACCCTCACCCGCCAGGTAGGTGTCGTGTTCCAGGACGCCGAAGCACAATTCTGCACACTGCGCGTTGCCGATGAGGTCGCTTTCGGCTTAGAGAATCTGGGCGTTCCTCGTTCCGAAATGGATGGACGCATCCAGCAGGCGTTACGGCAAGTAGGGCTGGCAGAGATGGCGCAGCGTTCTTTGCGTCGTCTCTCCGGCGGGGAAAAACAACGTTTAGCTTTGGCGGCCATATTAGCTATGAAGCCGGCCATTATCATCTTGGACGAACCAACGGCCAATTTAGACCCGGCCGCGACCGCCGCATTTTTCCGCTTAATCGCTCCTTTGCGGACTGAACATACTATTCTCATCGTCGAACACAAATTGGACGAATGTATCCATTTAGTTGACCATGTTTTAGTTCTCACGCCAGAGGGTGCTCTGCTGGCGGAGGGTGCACCGCGGGCGATTTTCCAACGAGAAGAGGCGAAATTGCAGGAATATGGCATCTGGATTCCCCAGGTAACAGAATGGGCGCTGGCTATGCAGCGGGCCGGGCATCCCGTGGATCCGTTGCCGCTCACACTGCCGGAAGCGGCAGAAACCGTTCAACAACTGCGTATCCCCGTCCAGTTACCGGCGCACACGTCGCATCAGAGCGTTACGGCAGCGGTTCCGCTGGCGGTGCGGATCGACGGCCTGCGTTTCACCTATCCCAAAGCAGACCAGCCGGCGTTACACGATGTGCAACTCACCGTGCCGGAAGGCTCCCTTTTTGCCCTCTTGGGGCCGAACGGTTCCGGCAAAAGCACGTTAGCCTCCCATTTGATCGCCATTCATCCCACGGTGCCGGGGAAAGTCTTCGTCTTCGGCCAGGATGTCAGCGCTCAAGCTGGCATGACTTTGGCCCGGCTCACCGAACTAGTGGGCTACGTTTTCCAAAACCCGGAACATCAATTCGTGGCCGACACGGTTTACGACGAATTAGCCTACAGCCTGGCCGTGCGCAAAGAGCCGGAAGAACAAATAGCACGACGGGTTAGCGCGCTTTTGTTCGATTTCCACCTGGAAACTCTATCAAAGGCCAATCCGTTTACCTTGAGCCAAGGACAAAAGCGACGTTTGAGCGTCGCTACCATGCTGGCTGTGGGACAGAAGCTCTTAGTCTTGGATGAACCCACCTTTGGGCAGGACCGGCGCACGACAGAACGCATGGTTGCCCGTTGGCGGCAGTTGCAGCAACAGGGCGTGACCATCCTGTTCATCACCCACGACATGCGGTTAGTGCTGGCCGTTGCCGATGCCGTGGCTGTGCTTGCCGCCGGGCGTGTCATCTTCCACGGTGTTCCAGCCCAGCTTTACGAACGTGAGGACATTTTGCAAGCGGCCCATTTACTGCCGCCGCCGCTCTATCGTTTAGCTAAAATGACCCACCCAGAGCCGCTCACGCTTATCGCCGACGCTACCAGAGGAATGTGAGGCCGATTTTGGGACTATTTTCGTATTACGAAGAAGATTCATTCTTGCATCGGCTCAATCCCAGCATCAAGCTATTAGTGATTTTCTTAGCCGTGATTATTCTGACTTTGGCACCAGACCCGTACACGCCGGGGCTGTTCTTGCTGTTGACGCTGTTGGCCCTCTGGGTGGTTGGCCGGGTACCGATGCGAGTCATCCTGCGCTCTACCTGGCCATTAGTCTTGCTCACTATCCCGTTCTTCATTTTTAACACCCTTTACTTCGATTTGGGAAAAGTGGTCCAGCCGCATATCTGGTTTCATTTGGGCCCGTGGACTGTAGCTCGGGAGAGCGCCATCGTCGGACTGGCCCTTTCCTTGCGTATCTTGGCATTCATCGCCTGTTCCCTTTTCTTTGTCACAACTACATCGCCCACCGATTTCGCTTTGAGCTTGATTCAACAAGCCCATGTCCCCTACCGGTTTGGTTATGCCATTTTAGTCGCATATCGTTTCATCCCTTTGTGGACCGAAGAACTCGCCACTATCCAGGCGGCCCATAAAGTGCGCGGCGTCGGCGAGCACAGCGGATGGCGGGGCATGCTACAGCAATTTCGGCGCTACGCTATTCCGCTTTTAGCTAATGCTATCCGCAAATCGGAACGGGTCGCCATCGCCATGGATAGCAAAGCCTTTGGTGTCACATCCCAGCGCACTTATTACAGAGAACTACACATCTGTCGTAGGGATTACGTTTTCTTAGCTATCACGTTGCTGACTTTGCTGGCTATTTTCTACTTTTTGGGCAACTACTAAGGCTGCCATGTCCGGCGATAAAAAAATCGCTGCAACAATTGTAGAACCTGCCTGCGCAGGTTGTTTGCCAGGCGCCGCAGGCTGTTTGGGCAGAGGTTGCCATGACTTATAGTTGCTCGGTCATGTCATTATTCTCTTTTTGACAAGCAGGCGTGGTGCTGTTTATAATTACTCCACAGATAGGCATTACGGTGATGAAGCTCACCACAATGTTTCCAACGGTTTAGCCCGCTATCCTTGATTAAAAGACTATCCGTTGGAACGATGCAACGTATATAATACTAATGGCTTCTACTGAACGGGACACGTGCAGTAGAAGCTTATTTTTTTGGTAGCAAGTCGCAGTCAGCAGGGGAAAAAGGGGACATTATGGTAGACATGATTAGCTTAGACATGAAAATAGCTTTCCGAAAACAGGGCTGTCCGCTGTGCCGATTGCGTTATCGCGCCGAGCAGAAGTATTTGTTTGGCTTTCTCTGGGAAAATGTGACCGACGGCGGCATCCGCAGCCGCTGGTTGCGTTCGTTGGGATTATGTCACGATCATGCTTGGCAGCTACAAGAGATAGAGGCCGCCCACTGGCACGATGGCATGGGAACGGCCACTGCCTACGAGAGTTTTTTACGTTTAGCCCAACGGGAGATTATTGCTTATCGCCAGCAAGCCAGGCCGGCGGCGACTGAATCGACCGACGATCCATCGGCCTGGCAACATTTGCGGGACGGGATTGGCCAGCTCTTACGTGGGGCGCAGGCAGAGGGAGCTCCCATCACAGGTTTGATACCCAAAGCGCCCTGCCCGGCGTGCGAACTGGGAGACAGAATCGAACAGCGTTATTTACGCTGGCTGGTACGGGATTTACCTGCAGAGGAGGCGTTCCGCCAGGCCTACGAGGATTCCGATGGCCTTTGTTTACCCCATTTGCAGAAAGCGTTGTACTGGGCGGGGAAGGAAAATCCAGCCGCCAGCGACATTCTGTTGGCCAAGAGCGAGCACGATTTGCAGAAGCGCTTGGTCGATTTGCAGGAATACTTGCGCAAACACAGTTACCAATATCACGACGAGACTATTTCGCCCGCTGAGGAACAGGCATGGATACGGGTAATAGCCTGGTTAGTAGGCGAAAAGCGGCCACCGGAACAGGATTTACGCGGCGATACCACAGGCGCGGAGCGATAAATCGCATTGCCAGCAGCAAGCCGTATAGTTTATTTTAGAGGGCTTCTTTTGTCCGGCCTGGAGTTGGGAGTTGATTTATGGCTTTGCTCAGCCCAAAATTTCCCCTTTGCCATTTATCGGCCAATGGTGTATACTTCTTAAAAGTAAGACGTCGCAGTGATCACTCGGCCCCAAGAAAGAACAAAAAACCTGTTTTGTACCATTCGTTGTAGTTTAGTATTACTAAGCGAAGCCCCTGCCCAAGAAGCAGTCTTTTTCTAATGAAGAGAAAGGAGAAAATCATGGCCGAAAGTGTCTATAAGGTTATCGAGTTAGTAGGGACCAGCAGTGAATCATGGGAAAAGGCAGCGCAAGCGGCTGTCAAGATGGCCAGTCACAAATTGCAGGATTTGCGCATCGCCGAGGTTGTAGCGCTGGACATGCAGTTAGAGGGTGATGAGATTTTAGCTTACCGGGCCAAGGTTAAGCTCTCTTTTAAATATCACGGTGAAGCGTAAGCCAACAGGACAGGAGGAGCGCCATGTGTAACAAGAGCAGGCAGGGACAAGGCAACGCGATGGCGCTCCCCTGAAAATAAAATGGGACGCAGATCAACGCAGGCTGCGCACGCAGATAAAAAACAATGGTCCGGCGATTAGAAATCGCTGCCATAACTGTGCGAAACCTGCCTGCGCAGGTTTCATGCTAATCGCCGTAGGGCGATTTTGCAGATGTTGCCGTGACTTTTAGTCGCTGGGCGCCGAGTAAGCGCCCTCCGGCCCCCAAGAGAGAAAATAAAACAGATTGTCAGCCGTCATCAACAACCCCATTCCTATCGCCGTAGCATTGCTTCTCAAGCCTGCGATCCCCAATCTTGTCAAGAGATTTTCATCCGCTGTGATGTGTCGCAGGCCCGGCTGCTAATTTGCGCCCGGCGCCGAATTATTTTAGAGTTCGCTAATGAACAAATAGACTGTTGCCGCCCTGAATATCTCATAATAATAGGCCGGCTTGTTTGTGACTGACTCAAGTGTATCGGGAGCAAAATAAATGGTCAAGCTAAGGCGCATGCCAGCACCGGTCAGCCCGGATCGGGACAGTATCCGGCAGCGTTTTCAGCAGGAACGGTTACACATTCAGCCGTACACATTGACGCAAGTGCCGGCCAACATAGCTGCCGCATTCCCACACCCGTGGTCGCCGGTGGAACATCTCACAGACTACTTAGCGCTCTTCCCGCCCAGCTTGTTAGCTTTTTGGCTGCGTCAGCCGGGCGGGCACCTGCTCATCGCGCCCTCGGCCAGCCGCTATTTGCCGGGACCGTATCTTTTTGGCCATCGCAAGCTCTCCGGCGTCTTGCTGCTCGATGTGCGACTGCTAATCGAACCAACAGAGGAGATCGCCATCCTGCTGGGGAACCTGTTCGATGCTTTGTTGGGAGACGGGGCAACCATTAACGGCCAACGTTTTTCCGCCGGGCATGTTGTCCACCCCCATTTAGCGGACGCTAATCATCGTTTTCTGCGACAGGCGCAATTGGGCTATTTGGAAGCAAATTCGGCAGAAGTACTTTTCGCCCGCGCTTTGGCCTTCTTTTGGCGCGATCGGCGTGCATTAAGTATCGTTGCCCCCGACCTGGAGAAGCTCCTCCGACAAGTGCTGCTGGCTGAATCATTCTGGGCTAACATCGGCAAACTATGACCGTTACCCCCTCTGACTTTGTGATTTTCATCACACAGAAATGGACAAATTTAACGCATTCCAGTAAACTATGATTACACATGTGCCTGCAAATGAATTATTACTGGATCGGGCACTGCCACGTTTTTATGTTTTATCGTTCGGGGAAAAGATGTCTTATAATTTACTGAGCTGATCTACTTTCAAAGAAGAAGGAGGGTTTGTGTCATGGCACCCAATATCCCTAACCGTCCGAATTATTGGAATGTTCCACTTTGGGCTCACTGGGTTCTGTATTTGACCGAGACGATTGCGGTCATTATTATGTTTTACCAGTTTTACCAGCGCTATCGGTTATGGCGGGTTGGTCAACCGGTCATGCGTACGGACCACCCGCTCAAACGCGTTGGGCTCGTGCTCAAATATGCTTTAGGCCAGTGGAAATTGCTACGCGAGAAAATGGGGGGCATGCTGCACTTTGGCATTTTCTTTGGCTTCACAATGTTACTCATCGGCACTATTTTAGCAACCATTGACACCGACTTGGCCGAACCATTTCACTTTCGTGTCCTCATCGGCAATTTTTACCTTTTTTATGAATTCATACTGGATCTATTTGCAGTTTTCTTTCTCATCGGTCTGACCATCGCGACTTATCGCCGTTACAAACTGAAACCACCCCAACTTAGCTATGGCAAGCGGTTTGATTGGGCACTCATCATCCTTTGGATTATCATCCTGACCGGTCTGATCGTGGAAGCGTTGCGCTTGGCGGCTACCCATCCCGCCTGGGCTGGTTGGTCATTTGCGGGCTGGGTTTTTGCGCAGCCCATCTGGAACGTTTCTCCCGCCACTTTGCAACATTGGCACATAGCATTCTGGTTCGTGCATTTCATTTTAGTGGCAGGTTTCTTCATCACTCTGCCCGATAGCATTTTAGGGCATACTCTCATCGCGCCGCTAAACATCTACTTTGGCGATTTGGAACCAATGGGAGCCATGTTGAAGCCAATTCCTAACTTAGAAGAGGCGGAAGAATTAGGCGTCAACCGCATCGACCAATTTAACTGGCGCCAACTGCTCAGTTTAGACGCGTGCACAGAATGTGGACGCTGTCTTGCCGTTTGCCCGGCGGCAACGGTTGGCGAACCACTTTCCCCTAAGGGGATCATTACCAGCTTGCGCGATCACATGACCAGTGTTGCCCCATCGTTGTTGACATTAGTGGATCGAGCCGGCCAGGACAGCGACGGCAGTGATACGGAATTACCGCCGCTGTTAGGCAACGTGATTGATCCAGCGGCGGTTTGGTCTTGCACGACCTGCGGCGCTTGTGTGTACGAATGCCCAGTATTGGTGGAACATGTGCCGCTGATCGTGGAAATGCGCCGCTATCTGACCTTGATGGAAGGTAATGTGCCGGATACGGTGGGCAACACGTTGATGGTATTGGAACGCAATGGCAATCCGTGGGGATTTAGCCCCAGCGATCGGGCCAACTGGACGAAGGAGCTGGACTTCGAGATACCAATCATGGCGGACAAGCAGGAAGTAGATGTGCTTTGGTGGGTGGGTTGTGCCGGCTCTTATGACCCGCGCAACCAAAAAGTGAGCAAAGCGCTGGCCAAGATCATGCACGCGGCCGGCGTGGATTTTGCTATTCTGGGCACGGAAGAGCGGTGCAGCGGCGATACAGCCCGCCGGTCCGGTAATGAGTGGCTCTTCCAAACTATGGCCGAGGATAATATTGCCACGCTCAAGCAATACAAATTTAAGCGAATCGTCGTGCAATGTCCGCACTGCTTCAATACCATCAAGAACGAATATCCGCAATTCGGGGGTGAGTTCGAAGTTATCCACCACAGTCAGTTCATTTCGGAGTTGATCGCCCAGAACAAAATCGAGCTAAAAAGGACGGCACATCAGAAAGTAACGTTCCACGACCCGTGCTATTTAGGTCGTTACAACGGCGAATATGACGCGCCCCGCTTTGTGGTACAGGCTACCGGTGCCGAGCTAGTAGAGCCGGAACGCACTCGGGACAAAGCGATGTGCTGCGGCGGTGGCGGCGCCCGGGTCTGGCAGGAAGATCAGAAAGAGGTGCGCATCAATTACACCCGTTTCGACCAATTAGCCGAGACCGGTGCCGAGGAGATTGGCGTAGGCTGCCCCTTCTGCATGATCATGCTGGAAGACGCAGCCAAGACTAAAGCAGACGGCCACGAAATTCCAGTGCGAGATATCGCCGAAATTGTCGCCGACAGCTTGTAAAGCTGTTATCAATCTTAATTTGTAGATGTACTGTACTTGCTAAGCAACAAAAAGGCCGGATGTGAATCACATCCGGCCTTGCCAATGAGCCGTGCAGGACTCGAACCTGCAACCCGCTGATTAAGAGTCAGCTGCTCTGCCAAATTGAGCTAACGGCCCCAACTGCGGTGCGGCTATTATAGGCCAAGAAAGAGTGTGTGTCCAATTTGGAATTACTGTTTTGGGTAGCTGCTCAAAAAGTGGGGGTAACCTGCAGGTTGCTCCTGCCCCATCACGTGATATATAGGGACCCTTATGCGCTCTTACTACCAGCGCAGGTCTGGGATTTAGACACCAAGGGACGGGTCAAGCTGTTCTAACACTGGTCGGGGTCGTACTGGGCCGTGGCAGATGGCGTATTGCTGTCATCATAGTTCCCCCTTTTGCTCTCACTGTCTAAATGCTCTATAATAGGCGTTCGACTGAATGAATGTGTATTATGTTCGAGTCCAGCATAGAGCAAGTGACCATGACAAAAAATGATGCCAGGCTGAGAAAAAAGTTAGAGGACGAGCGGGAACATTTAACGAAATTGCTTGCCCACCACATCGTGAAATCCCACCCCAATGTAGGCTTGGGCAATCACATGGCGGATGATGCCAGCAGAGCATTCGACCAGGCGCGAGAAGTAACCCTGTTCCGGCAAACTAAGAATACATTGCGAGACGTGGAAAACGCGTTAGCTAAGTTAGACAGCGGAGAGGGTTATGGTGTTTGCGAACGCTGCGGTCAGCCCATTGATTTCGCCCGGCTGAAAGCGATCCCTTGGGCTCGTTATTGTCTCTCTTGCCAGAGGAAACTAGACAGCGGTCATTGAGAGCGCCATCCGGTAGCGCATACTGTAGTGGATGAAAACGCGCCCCCTATCTCCAAACCTTGGGAGGAGCAACACACCCCCAGAATTGGGGGCCGGGGGGCGATTTTCGGAGGAGCAACTTTGACGCAGAGCCGCAGGGACGCGGAGAGAAATAATCTGCAATGGATCTCACAACGCCAGCCCCCCTTCAGGGGGCTTCTTGCCACATAGCACGGGGATTTGACCCCCGTGCGGTCGGGCGGAGAACACCGTCGGTTAGAAGTTCAACTTCTCGCAGAAGTTGAACTTCTAAAAGGGACTGTG
Source organism: Anaerolineae bacterium (assembly GCA_015486845.1). Lineage (GTDB taxonomy): Bacteria > Chloroflexota > Anaerolineae > JAADDB01 > JAADDB01 > WFQU01. The sequence goes on from WFQU01000143.1 coordinate 18,533, forward strand.
GTCATGACGCCGTAACAAAACAAGGTTTTTGATCTGGTTTTTATCTGCGTGCGCAGCTTGCGTTGATCTGCGTCCCATTTTTATTTTCAGAGGAGCACCTTTTGAACAGGTATTACAGAAAAAGCAGCGTCATTTTGGGCACAGCTATCCTCGTTTACATTTTAGATCGCCTGAGCAAAGTTTGGGTCGAAACACATATTCCCCTTGATGGCAGGCTGACCATTATCCCCGGATTGACCCGCTACATCAGCTTGACCCATTGGCAGAACCAGGGCGTAGCTTTTGGCCTAATGCCAGGCCACAACTTGCTTTGGCTCCTCATTATCGCTGTGCTTTTCTTGGCAATCTACCTTTACCTGCAATTTCTGCCCCTCGAACACACCATTCCGCAAATATTAGTCGGGATGCAGTTAGGCGGCGCCCTGGGCAATCTCACAGATCGCTATTTGCACGGCGCTGTGACCGATTTTGTGCTTATTGGTGTGCCCTGGCAAGCGCGGATGCATTATTGGCCGGCATTCAATGTCGCCGACGCATCCATCTCTACCGGTGTTGTCCTGCTGATTATCTACCTGGTTTGGTTCGATAGCCACAACGAAAAAGAGAATAAGGCGGTGACCGCGTCCAATCTTTCACCTGAAAGCAATAGTCATTGAGAATGATCCGTACGATTTCTCGCCGATGACCCACACAACGATGCTCGCAAATGCCCTGGCGACGCTTTACAGCGATAGTGACGTCCAGCAAGCACGCTATCGAGAAGCCATTGCCTTGTTTGTGCGCCATTTTGGCCCCGGCCCACTTTCCATTTTCCGCGCCCCCGGCCGGGCGAATTTAATTGGCGAACATACCGATTACAATAACGGCTTCGTGCTCCCTTTCGCCATCGAACGAGATATTCTGCTATTGGCCCGGCGGCGCACGGATGGCCGGATACGGCTGATTAACGCCGATGCCGCTTTTGCTGCACAGCAATTCGACCTCGCACCTCGGATCGAAGCGGCACCGCCCGGGGATTGGAGCAATTACGTGCGGGGTGCAGCCAGCCGGCTTGGTCGGGAGCATGGCGCCCTGCACGGCGTCGATTTACTCATTGACGGCCGACCGCCGTGGGGGTTGCCGTATGGCGCCGGGCTCAGTGCTTCCTCGGCGCTCACCGCCGGCACGATCTTTCTGTTGGCCCATCTCAACAAACTCGACCTTCCCCGGCGGCAATTAGCGTTATTGGCCGGCGAAGCGGAGCGCTTCAGTGGCGCGCAGGGCGGCATGATGGATCAGTTCACTATCCTCTTGGCCAAAAAGAACCGGCTGCTTTTCATGGATTGCCTGCCCGGGCTAGACGGGGCTTTCCGCCAGATTTTGCCTGTTCCTTGGCCAGCATCCTACCGACTGGCGATTATCGATTCCGGCGTGCGGCATCGCAACACCAGCGGCGCTTACAACCTGCGTGTCGCCGCCGGGCAAGCAGCGCTTATTTTTCTGCGCCGGCGGAATCCTCAGGTGCGCTCCTTGCGGGACGTGCAGACCTGGCCCTGGTCGGACATCGCAGAAACTGTTCCTGAATCTTTGACCGTCGCAGAGGCCGGCGCGGCAGGTTTAGCGATTCGGAAGCTCCCCGGCTTAGATCGCAATCTGGAAGTTAATTTGCAGCCTTTGGCCCGGGTTTACCACGTCTGGACGGAGAACGACCGCGTGCTGGCCGCGGTTTCCGCTTTGCAGCGGGGAGACATGGTCGCTCTCGAAATGATCTTGTTGGCCGGGCAACATAGCGCTAAAGAGCACTACGGAATCAGCACGCCCGAATTAGACCTGCTGGTCGAACTGGCCAACCAGGTGCCGGGGGTGGCGGGCGCCCGACTGACCGGCGCCGGCTGGGGCGGCGCGATCGTCGCACCGGTGCAACGGGACGCCACGCAGACGCTGGCGGAACACGTGCAAGCCGGCTATCGTGCTGCCACCGGCAACACCGTGAAACTGTTTTTGACTGATCCAGCCGGGCCGATCCAGTTCGTAGCCGAAGTGAAGGCCAAGCCATGACCAAACCTCCGCCCGAAGAGCCAGAAATCTCCATTGCCAGGCAGATTGTGTTAATTGTGGAGGAAGACGGCCAGCGCGTCGATGTCTGGCTAACCGGGCAACTTCCCGATGTGTCGCGCAGCGCAGTACAGCGTTGGATCAAAGAAAAACTGGTGCTGATCAACGATCATGTAGTGCGGGCCAGCCAACGCGTGGCAACCGGAGACCGGCTGCAAATATCAATACCGGCGCCTATCGAGAGCGTATTGCGTCCGGAAAATATCCCTTTGGATATCGTTTACGAGGACACGGATTTACTAGTGGTGAACAAACCGGCCGGAATGGTAGTGCATCCTGCACCGGGACACAGCCATGGCACACTGGTAAACGCGCTGCTGTACCGGGTGCCGGATCTCGCCGGCATCGGAGGGGTCTTGCGGCCGGGCATCGTGCACCGGTTAGACAAAGAAACCTCCGGCCTGCTACTCGTTGCTAAAAACGACCCAACGCTGCGCGCTTTGCAAGCACAGTTCAAAGCGCATCAGGTCGAAAAGCGTTACCTGGCTTTGCTAGAGGGACATTTGACGCCGGACAAGGGGCGCATCGAAGCGCCCATCGGCCGGGATTCCCGCCACCGGCAGCGCATGGGGGTTGTGCATAACGGCCGGCCAGCCATCACGGAATACGAAATACGCGCCTATTACGGGGCATTCACGTTAGTGGACGTGCATTTGCTCACCGGGCGCACCCACCAAATTCGGGTTCATTTTGCCTATCTCAAGCATCCCGTCGTTGGGGATACTATCTACGGCTATCAAAAACAGCGTCTGTCCCCACCACTGAACCGTTTTTTCCTGCATGCTTACTTACTGCGCTTCACGCACCCCGCCGACGGACAGCGCATTAGCGTAGAAAGTCCTTTGCCATCAGTGCTACAAACAGTTTTAGACCGTTTCCTTGCTTAGCAGTGCAACTTCTTGCAGAAGTCGGACTTCTAAACAAACAATTTGCATTCTGTTTTCAGGGAAAAGGCGGGGGGGTCAAGGTATCGGTTGTCCATTGCCTGTAGTATTGATATTCGCCAGCGGTTCGAATATTCGCAATAATCGCACTTGTCCCGCATTGACCTGATGCATGTCGACCTGCTTGCCATTCTGGAAAGCGAACCGGTAGGTCATGCGCATGGTCCCATCACCGTATAGTTCGCTGAATCCTCGACCGGATAGCGATATTCTGGTACTAAACAGGAGCGCGACGAATCCAATAATGAGGAAGATGACCAGATACGACTGCAGGGCGAAGCGGATAGCTGGCCAACGGCTTACTAAATCATCCACGGCCGTCAAAAATAGGACTGCCAGGATAGGAAGGAGCGGCAGCCAGAACCGGGTGTCGTAATAAGGCCACAGGAACATGAGTGCCGCATAGGACAGAAAATAGAGCAGCCAGGGCCACAAACGTTTGACGTGAGCCAATAACCAGGCACCGTACAACACGCCTGCCCACGCCATCACCCCGATAAAGTATAAAAGGGGGCGCAGTTGCAGCACCTTATTACCCGGCACATTGCTAAATATAACGCCAAATTCGAGAACGCGATAGCAAAAGTTGTGGAAAGCGAACAGTATGATGCCGTCACGACGAACAGCTCCCAACAAGGACTGAAAGTAACTGCCCGGACGCGAAAATTGCAATGTGTACCAGCTCGTTTGTCGAACCATGAGGACTATCACCACGAAAAGCATGGCCAGGACACAGCTAGCGGCCAAAGCGAGCCACTTTTTTGCCATTATGCGGTTAATCGCAGGGCCGATATCCTTATGTAAAAGGGCGGTAATCAATATTACAGGGAAAATAGTGAGCCCGACGGAGCGACAATTGAGCGCAAGATAGCTAAGGGAGAGTGAAATAGCCAGCGCAAACCATTTCCGACGCCCATTTTGCTGCCAAAAAAGCCAAAGAAAGAATATAGACAGGGAAGAGATGCCAAAATAGAAAAAATCTGTCATGGGGAGCGAAATGTGCTTGATCGTGATCCAGGATGCTAAAAACAGGATGATAACCAACAACGTGCGGCGAGATCCCCCTTGTGGCTTGTACCAGGCGCGTAGAACCCACAATCCGACCAGCAACCACAATAGGTTGAAGATAATAAATGTCATGGAACGCGCAATATGCAGTTGTAACATCACTTTGACAAAAAACGGAAACGCTGTCGGAAACTGGTCCGGGCGTCCTCCCACGAGATACCCATGGCCGTGATAGGCAGAAAGGGCCATCGAGAGGTAGCGGATGGAATCCGTGTTGAGGCGCAGCGGCGAGAATATTTGCAGCAGATAGCCGGCCGCCAACAAAAAGAGCCCCGCGTTAAGACGCTTTCGCGTAGCAGTTTGCTTTGCCGTATTAGAGTGCTCTGCCGCCATCTTTGCAATCTCCTTTGAAAGTAGAGCGCCACGATACCGGAGTGGAGGCTTTAGCCGGTGTTGACGCTGCCAAGCCGCCTAAAGGCTCGACGCCAGTCGTAGATTTTCATCCGCTGTGGTGTGCCGTAGACTATGATAACTCCTCTGAAAATAAAAATGGGACGCAGATCAACGCTGGCTGCGCACGCAGATAAAAAACAATGGTCAAGAAATTAGTAACAGATTCTCCTCTGAAAATAGAACGCAGATTAACGCTGATGCACGCTGATCTTAATTTTCATTCGCTGTGGTGTGCCGCAGGCTCATGATAACTCCTTTGAAAATAGCCCCCCGGCCCCCAATTCTGGGGGTGTTTTGCTCTCCCAAGGTTGGGGGGTAGGGGGCAGCGCCATAACTGCTACTATAAACAGGACTGATTGTCAAGTCAAATGCCGACAATTCCAAATTTAACGTGGAGTACCGAGACAGGTGTGCGCGTTAAGGGGTAAGTAGGCCGTGCTTACGACTGTTATGTACTCATCCCAAACAAATTCCCGATTTAGTGTTAATTTCTCCCGTGAAAATAAAATAGGACGCAGATTAACGCTAGCTGCGCACGCAGATAAAAAATCAAGTCTTCTTTAAAGAAGTTCAACTTCTTGAAGAAGTTGAACCTCTAATCGACGGGGTTGGCCGACTTAGCGCACGGAGCTCAAAGCTCCGTGCTACGTAAATGATAAGCCTCTTAGAAAGGGACTGGTGTTAAGCAGCCTCTTGGCAGAGGACATTACCTTGACGTACCTCGCCGCTGCGGCGGCAAGGGGCCGGCGCACCGGAATGGGACGCAGGTCAACGCAGTCTGCCTTGCCCGGCGATTAGAAATCGCTGCTACAACTGCGAAACCTGCCTGCGCAGGTTGCATGCTAATCGCCGTAGGGCGATTTTGCAGACGTTGCCGTGACTTTTAGTCACTGGGCCGTCAGTCGTCATCAACTAACTCAATTCCTATTCCCGTAACATGATCGCCCTCCCTGCACGGCAGAGTCAGGTTGTCCGGCGTAGATCGATAACAACTATTCAGTCGATTCACGCTAAGTCATCCACGATTTCCTCACCACCTAAAGCTCGAAATTCCCGGTGTACGGGTTGAATCCACTGCTGTGCTGCTTCCCAAGATGATCCTTCTGTCCCGAGCTGCTGGTCCATTGCCATGACGGGCGGCGTGTAGACAATCATGGGGCTGGCCGGCGAGCTGTTGCCCCCCACCGCCGCCCGCCGTGTCAGGATGACACTGAGCAAGTTCAGAGGCAAGCTCACTCCAATACCCACCAGCACGCCCATAACCACTGCCGAGAACTGGTGCCCCAGTTGTCGGCCGGCTGTATATGCGGCGGCAATACCGAAAGCCAAGATTATGATCACCAGCCATTTTTTCATACTTAGCCCTCCTGATCCAATCGTTCGACAATAGTCCGCCGTGACTGGCCTTCTGCAAGCCAGGTTGTTACGCGCTGAATTTCGCCTCCATCCAACCAACTGCTCTGAAAGCGGGTGATTTGGTTGCGCACTACGGCGAGGAACTGACCGGAACCGCTCAACTTCTCAGCGCCGCTATCTGCCACCCCGGAGGCGGTCCAGGCATCCTTGCTATTAGCGACAGCACCCACAATGCGTGTGGGGAAGTTCCCTTTCAACAATGGCCCAAGCAGGGAAGAAGTAGGCTTCTGCGTGCTGGCCACCAGGTGCATGCCCGCTTCCCGTCCACGCTGGGCAATGCGGGTGAGAGCAGCCATGGCCGGCGGACCGGCGGTCATGGCCACTTCTGCCACTTCGTCCACAGCAACAACAATTTTCGGCCAACTGATCCCGCGTCGATCCCGCTCTTCCATCAAAGCTAACACCTCTGTCAAGAGACGACGAATGTCCTTGCCCGTGCTGGCCAGCGGCTGCCAAAGATGGGGTAGCCGAGCCAGTGGCTGCAAACCACGCTGTTTGGGATCGATAAGCAGCAACTGTACCTGACCTTGCCGGTACAGGATCGCCAAGGAGAGCAAAAACTGTCGCATGAGCACCGTTTTCCCAGATCCGGTTGTACCGGCAACGAGGACATGCGTCACCACCGGCGCATCCAGCCGCAGCAACAGCGGTAGCCCATCGCTATCCTGGCCCAACACCCCTTGCAAAGGAGTCAGCCGTTTCGGCAACCGCTGCAGAATCGTGGCGAACCGGATGGTGCCGGGGGTGGCTCGGGGCACTTCCACATTGATTCGGTCCTTTTCGCGAAAAACAGCTGCCTGCGGCACGCCCAGCGCCAAGGCAATTTCTTCTGCTAAAGCTGCCACCTTCTGTACCCGGACATTCACCGGCGTGCGCAAGTAATAACGGATGCTGTTGGGCAGGACGGCACCACCCCACACCTGTGCCGGCAAACGATAATTGTGTAATACCATTTCGATTTTATCCGCTTGTTGCTCCAAACTATACCGTTGCATCACTCCCTCCCTTCAATAGGCACATATGTTCTGCTAATTAGCGAAAAAAAGATGCGGACCATAGTCCGCTTCACCCACCGCCGGATGAACAACCTTCTCTGAAAATAAACTTCTCTGGAGGGTAGCCGATGGCATTGCCCTCGGCACCCTCTCCTCCGAAAAATAGAACGCCGATCAACGCAGGATGCCTTGTCCGGCGATTAGAAATCGCTGCTACAACTGCGAAACCTGCCTGCGCAGGTTATAAGCTAATCGCCGTAGGGCAATTTTGCGGATGTTGCCGTGACTTTTAGTCGCTGGGCTAAATAGCCCCCCGGCCCATCAACCCGCCGTAGGGCGAATTTGCCGGCGAATGACAGCCACGACCACACCACGCACCTCCAGGTTCTCCTCTTCCACCTTGATAATCTTGTAATCCGGGTTCGCCGGCCGCAACTCCACGAAATGCGATGTTCCTTCTGGGTGAATGTCATCATACTTCAAATTGTCCGAACTCACCGGGCTGGTTCGCCGCAACTCCGGCCGATAATAGCGCTTCAAGGTCGTCTCTTCGCGATCCCGCAACCAGGCGGCTACAATATCACCATTTTGCGGCATGACATCGCCTTTTAAAATAACCGTGTCGCCATTCTGGATCAGCGCATCCCGCATAGAATCGCCTTCCACATCTAAAGCGTAAAGATTCTCTTCATACGGCACGATATCCTTGGTCAAGCGCAACTGGGCCATTTCATCGCCGGGAGAATAGCCGTCTAAGGTAGGAATTGGGTAACCGGCGCGAATCAAGCCCAAAACCGGCACCTGGTATTCATCCAACACATCAATCAGCCGGCGCGCTTTTTCGGTCAACCAGAAGCCGCGCGACCTGTATTCCTCCTGGTTCAGGTAGCCTTCTTCCTGTAAATGTTTCAGCCGCCGATGTGTCACGGACGTGGAAGAATACCCCAACATTTTGGTCAAATCCCGTACAGAAGGTGGTGCACCGTGTTGCTGCCTATAACCATTAATGGCACGAAGTATGCGTTCTACGTCAATTTCAATTCGTTTTCTCATTTTACGCTCCTGTTTCTTTCAGCGGCGCTTTCGCCATTTCATCACTATGATCAGGTTGCGAACGGCCAGTTAAGGATATCACGTTCTCTATTATAGCAGAACATGCGTTCTTTGTCAAGGGGAAAATGGCCAATAAGACAGATTTCTGGCTACAAAGATACCGATTTGTTGTCGGGCTGTACAACACGCTGTAGACCCACGATTCTTGGTTTTACTGAAAAAAACTTTTTTCGCCGGGAACGCAATGTGTGCAAAGAAGAAAACATTAGGGTTGCAGCAGGATTTTACCTTTGAAACCTTTGCTCTTGCTCAGCATTCTTAGCAATTTCTGCGGTTCCGTATCTTTTTTCTGGGGACGCATTATTCATGCCCTCGCCCTGGCTTGATTTTCTCCGCCACTTATGGTATTTCTATTGCAAATCGTTCGCGAGATCCGGCAATTGAAAATCGCTGCCACGGTTTCGAAACTGCGCAGGCGGGTTTAGATAACAGTCGCCGCAGGACACGATTTTACCGATGTTGCCATGGCTTATCGTCAGGCTGAGTTGTTATCAACTTTTTCGCCGCATCTTAGCGTTCCGGCGCCGACCGTTTCACTTCCGGCTTGGCCGGGTAAGGAGGAATACAGATGTCCACAGAAGAAAACAAGGGTTTGACGCTTTTGGGCCGGGATGTGAAAGGCCCGGTACGCAAATTGGAAACGTTCCCCAACCGCCATCCGGGGCGGGAATACACGGTCACCATGGTCACCGACGAGTTCACTGCAGTTTGTCCCATCACCGGTCAGCCGGATTTCGCCACGATCACCATTCGCTACGTGCCCAACCAGCGCATCCTTGAATCCAAGTCGTTGAAACTCTACTTGTGGTCTTACCGCAACGAAGGCATTTTTCACGAGCATGTCACCAACACTATTTTGGATGACTTAGTTAAGGCGCTAGATCCGATGCGCTGCACGGTTATTGGCAAATTCAGAGTGCGCGGCGGCATTTCCATCACGGTCGAGGCGAATTATGAGCGCTCGGCCCAAGCGGAAAATGACTGAACGAGCGTCGGGCAAGCTGCCGCCTCGGGCAGGGCTTCCCGCCCGCTGGGGTGTCTATCTGTTACTCTTGCTGTTAGCGTTGTTGGCGGCGCCAATTCCGCCGCTGATCAACGGTTACCACCGGCGAGAAACAGCAATTGTCCACGGGTTGCCACCACATTATCTAGGCGGCCAGCAGCCGGCACTGGGCGTCAACGCCGATCTGACGCGTTACCGGGATGACGATGCGTTGCGGGCTGCGCTGGATAAAATCGTGGCTGCGCAAATTGGTCTCGTGCGTCTCCGGTTGCCCTGGTACAATCTGGAAACGGCGCCGGGGCAATACGCCTGGGGCAAATACGACCGGGTCATCGCCGCGGCGCACCGCCGGGGACTGCGCATTCTAGCGCTGTTGGATGGCACGCCGCCCTGGCTTCGTCCCGCCGGCGAAGCGGACAATCTGGTAACACCGCCGGCCGATTTCGCCGCTTTTGCCCATTTCGCCGGCACGGTCGCCCGTCGCTATGCCGGCCAGATCGAGGCCTATCAAATCTGGGATCAGCCCAATGTGACGCCGTTTTGGGGCAACCGCCATGTCGATGCGGCCGGCTACGTGCGCCTGCTGAGCCAGGCCGCTGCGGCTATCCGCCAGGCTGATCCGGCTGCGCTAATCCTTTCCGCCGGATTGGCGCCTACCACACTTTACACCAGCACGGCGCATGACGATGTGCGCTATTTGCAGGAAATGTACGACGCTGGCGTAGCCGGCCACTTCGACGTTTTGGGCGCCAAAGCGTATCACATTGACGATAACAACGGTGGCCTAAACCTGACCCGGCTACTGCGGCTGCACCAGGTGATGGCAGTTAACGGCGACAACGCCAAGGCGATCTGGGCCGTGGGTTGGGGCTGTCATGCCACGCCGCCGGGCTGGCAGGGAGATCAGCCTATTTGGCCTACCCGCTCCGAGACGGCGCAAGCGGCCTGCGCACGCGCTGATCTGCAACGGAAATGGACGCAATGGCCTTGGTTAGGCGTCTTGATCTGGGACCAATTCCAGCCGGCCATCCCGCAGGACGATCCGCTGTGGGGCTTCGCTTTGCTGCGTTCTGATGGTACGCCGCGACCGGTTTACACGACCCTGCAGGAGGTCGCGGCTGAACATACCATCGGCAGCGGCGCTTATAATCCCACGGCCTGGTTCTGGCATGGGAATGCGACGAACGTACGCGTCTGGGGTGAAAAAGTCTCGGCGCGGGCGGATCAGTTGACCCGCTTGCGTTGGTACCGGCCCACCGGACAATCTGGTGAGATAACGCTATCGCCCGGGGAAACCGTTTTACTCTGGCAACAAGCTGCCGACAAAGCGCAATCGGTCACGCTGCAGGCCGATCCTGCTCCGCCGACTTTGTTCGTTAGCCGTGATCTATCCCCATGGCCATTGCAACTCGCAAGCCTGTTTGGCGACGCGGCCTTGATCGTGCTCCTCGCGCTATGCCTGCTTTTCTGGCGACATCCCGCCTGGCGGCACACCATAACCGTTGGCGTGGCAGTAATCGCTGCTATTTTCGTCCAATTTGCCCCCGGCACCGGCTGGGCGGCGTTGCCATTGCTCTTTTTGCTCCTGGCCACGCTATACGATTTCGAACTAGCACTTTTCCTGGCAGTTTTTAGCGTGCCTTTCGCCTGGCAAGTGCACCCATTGGCCGGACTGCTCATTTCGCCACTGGAACTTTTCTGGGCGCTGGCGCTGCTCAGCGGCGGTTTACGCTTTTTGATGAATCTTGGTCGAGCCGAGCCAGGCCGCTGGCGACGTTGGCCTGCTTTAGCCTGGCGCTGGTTGCGTCCCACGCACGCACTGGACGGCGCCATGCTCTTCCTCCTGATAGCCGGCGCTTTGGCGACGGTCACCGCGTTGCGCAAGGACGTGGCACCGCACCAATTCAAGATCACTATCATAGAGCCGGTCGTCTTCTATTGGCTGTTACGCAGTTCCGCCCGTTGGCCGGATAGCCGGGCGGCTTGGGCCGGACGGCGTTGGCATTTGGTACACGCGCTGTTGTTAGCCGGGGGCAGCGTGGTGCTCATCGGCTTTTACCAGTATGCGTTGCACCCTGCCGCATTCCTCACCGAAGGGGTCTTCCGCATGCGCGCCGTGTACGGCTCGCCCAATAACCTGGGATTGTTTCTGGGGCGGCTATTGCCTTTAGCGGTGGCACTTTGGATTGCGCCCTTACCCCGGTCAAGCGCCGGTCTGTGGCCGCGCTGGCGTTATCTCGTCATGGTTGTGCTCATTGGCCTGGGATTGCTCCTTTCCGCCTCCCGCGGGGCATTGCTGATAGGCGTACCGCTGTCGCTGCTGTTTATCCTCGTTTATGGCGGCAAAAAAGCGCGCTGGCCGGTCATCGGTTTATTACTAGCCGAACTGATCGGGTTGATCCCATTTTTGGGCACCAGCCGCGCCTCTGGAGGAACTTTGACCCGGCGCCTATACGTCTGGCGGGCGGCTATCCGCATGTTGCACGATCATCCGCTGGGCATTGGTCCGGACAACTTCCTCTACCTGTTCAGCGGCCGTTATCTGCCCTACCCGGATTTCCCGGAGCCGAGTCTTTCGCATCCGCACGACATTATCCTCCATTTTTGGTTAGCGTTGGGGTTGCCCGGCCTGATCGCTTTAGGCTGGATTGTTGGGGCCCTTTACCGATTAGGCCGGTCATTGCTTGCCCTCCCGCGAGATAATCCGTCTTATTGGCTGGCGTTGGGACTGTTAGCCGCGTTGGTCGATTTTTTCGGCCACGGCCTGGTGGACAGCGCTTATTTCCTGCCGGATTTGGCCATGCAGTTTGTCTTCATTGGTGCCCTGTTGAGCATTCTATCCGAATTCGAGGTGGAAGGAACCCGCTAACGGCAGTCGACATTTTTTCTCTCGCTCCAGGGGGAGACAAGACGAACGGCGCTGACAGGGCTATGTAGACGCTTATTAGAATGCATACGTCGGCTTGACACAAGTAAGATAAATTTGGTATACTGTGGCTGATGGCAGTAGGTTGCTCTACTTCCCTCCCTGGTAGTGAAACTCAGCAATACAAATGAGCTGCATTTCTCCTAACGCATAACGAATACATATCAATGCAGGTGTGCGCAGACACTCGCACAGGATAAACAGCAAGACAACTGCACCTGCATGGATAGTTGGATACAGGACAAGCAATAAAAAGCATCATCGCAGCGAGGAACGTGGACAATCGCGAGCAACATATCCCGCGCCGCGAATTTCGGAGGAAGGCTTGTGAGCGATTACGAAGAGATAGCCTCAGATGACGAGAGTTTTGCTAAGCTATTGAAACAAGAAGCTTACGATTATGTGCCTGTTCAGCGGGGAGACCTGCGCAAGGGGGTGATTACTGCGCTTTGGGACGATAACATCATCGTCGATATTGGCAGCAAACAAGACGCTTTCATTCCTCCCCGTGACCTGGAATCTGTTCCTCCAGAGATTCGTGAAGGACTTCATGTCGGCTCGGCGATACACGTTCTGATACGACGCATTTTAGAGGATGGCAGTGTTATCGTGTCGTTGGCTGATGCGCTGCAAGAAGGGGACTGGCTGCGGGCGATCGAACTAATGGAGCGTGATGAGGTCGTGGAGTGCCCGGTGATTGATGTCAACCGGGGAGGACTCTTGGTAAGTTTTGGTCAATTAACCGGTTTTGTGCCTGCTTCTAGCTTGTATCCGCCTTTGCATGTGCGGAAAGAGGAAGACCGTATCGAGAAATTCCGCAGGCTTGAGGGTCAGGTCCTAACGCTGAAAGTGGTGGAAGTAAACCGGCGCCGGCATCGTCTAATTCTGTCCCAACGTGAAGCGCGTATCATTTTACAACAACGCCAGTTAGAAACCTTGATTGAACATCTACATGTTGGCGATCAAGTGCACGGACGGGTCCACACGTTGACGGAGTTTGGCGCTTTTGTCGACTTGGGCGGTGCCGATGGGTTGGTACATATTTCCGAAATCACCTGGAAGCCGATTCGTTCGCCACGAGAGGTGTTACACGTTGGGAAAGAGGTCGATGCGGTCGTCATTCGTATCGACAAAACGAAGAAACAGATCGCTTTGAGCATGAAGCAGTTAGAGCCCAATCCGTGGGATGGTGTGGGAGAGCGTTTCCGGCCAGGGGATGTTGTCCAAGCGGTCATTACCAATGTTCGTCCCTTCGGCGCCTTTGCCCGCTTGGAAGAAGGGATCGACGGTCTGATTCACATTTCTCAGTTGAGCAACCAACAGGTTAAATCCCCCAAAGATATCATTCATGTTAGCGATGTCGTCAATGTGCGGGTGTTGGAAGTCAACGAAAGAAAACAACGCATCTCCCTGAGCCTAAGACAAGCGCCACAATGGGAAGAGGTTACTACAGAAGCGCCCTCTCCTGCCCCTGAGGACGATCTAACTGAGGATGTGGTTGCTGATAACATCGAATAACTGACAGACTAACGGCTGCACGACAAATTATATTCATGCTTGTGGAGTCGCCTTATCCCACTTAGTAGTGATGCATCGCTTATAACAGGTTGCTGCATGGCGACCGTTCAGGTAATGGAGCATGAAAATGGTACCGTCAAAAGACAGTGAAACGGATCTGATTCGCCAGGAACGGGCGCGCGTGTTAGCGGAAATGCGTACCGTACAAGAAGATTTGGTCGATATCGGGTCGCGACTAGAGAAAAATCGTCCTGATTTTGGGTTGGGCCGGGGAGGATCACAGATTTATGAGTGGGAAATGAATCTTGCCCGGCGGGATAGCTTGCGACAGAAACTGGCGCACTTGCAAGAAGCTTTGCAACGCATTGATACCGGCCAATACGGGATTTGCATTCGTTGCGGACAGCCCATCAGCCCAGAACGATTAGCTTTGTTGCCATCGACAAAGCTGTGTGCCAAATGTGCACGGGAATTGGAAAAACAACGTCATGGCCGCCGCAAACGTCATTAGAGCCGGTTTAATGTCGCCGAAGATAAGAACGGGTTTATTATTCAATCTCTGCCGGGTGGACAATATATCCTTTGATGGCGCTGGCCGCGGCCACGGTTGGACTGGCTAAATAAATTGGCGCATTCGGCGTGCCCATGCGTCCCCGAAAATTACGGTTAGCGGTGCTCAAGGTTACTTCCTTCGGCGCTGGGATGCCCATATGATTGCCCATGCACGGCCCGCAGCCGGGCACGCCGATCATCGCACCGGCGGCAACCAATGTCTCGATGTACCCCGCTTGTAACGCAGCTTGCAAAACCCGAGAAGACGCCGGAATGACGATCAACCGGGTGCCTGGCGCGACCTTTTTTCCACGGATGACGGCCGCTGCCGCCGCGATATCCTCCAAACGACCATTGGTGCAAGTGCCAATAAAGACCTGTTGCAATTTCACGCCGGCCACCTGACGCAGCGGCAACCCGTTATCCACCCGGCCGGGTGTGGCAATTTGTGGCTCGATGGTTGATGCATCAAAATGATACACTGCTTTGTATGATGCACTGGCGTCGGGGAGCAGCTCTGGGTGCGGGTTCACCTCGATGCCAGCTTGCTCTCGTAGCCAGGCTGCGGTGGTGGTGTCCGGCGCTACCCACGCATTCTTAGCGCCCATTTCGGCCATCATGTTCGTCAACACGAAACGGCTGGCCATGCTCAGCGATTGGATTGTCTCGCCGTGCAATTCCACACTGCTGTACAAGCCTGCATCCGCTCCTAACACGCTAATGATGTACAGCGCCAAATCCTTGCTGGTTACCCACGGCCCCAAACTGCCATGGACTTCGATTTTGATGCTTTCCGGCACTCGCAACCAAAGGTGTCCGGTGGCCCAGATAGCGGCCATTTCGCTGCGCCCGATGCCAGCACTAAAAGCGCCTAAAGCGCCATAATGCGTCGAATGGCTATCCGCGCCCAATAACAGCGTGCCAGGACGAATGAGACCTTCCTCGCTGAGTACCTGATGACAGACCCCCCGGCCGGCGTCGTAGAAATGTCTGATGCCCTGCTCGGCGACGAAACGGCGGATCTCGGCGTGATTTTGGGCGTGGCGGGTCGTGGGGGGAGGCACCGCGTGGTCTAATGCGATAGCCAACCGCTCCGGGAAGCGTACCCGCGGCACGCCTATGCGGAGGAAAATCTGCCTGATAGCGGCGCTGTTGTCATGGCTCAGGGTGACATCCGGCCATGCTTCCACGATCTCCCCGGCCCGGCTAGCTAAAATCTTCTCGGCGAAGGTGTAGCCCATTAGTGTACCTCCAGTGTTGTCTTTTGACGCGGGGCCATACGTTGTAAGACTTTGCCCTGGAACTGCTCCGGTACCTGGATCTTCGGTAATTGGAATTCATCCGTAGCAATGTGCAATAATAACTCGGCCGGAGAAACGTCATGTCCCAAGTGATAGACCTCTTCTTTAAAGCGACTGGCAATGCGCCGAGCCGTGGCTTCATCTAACAAGAACCCTTTGATCTCTCGCAAGAAATAGTGGATCACATTCCAGCCACTCAACGGCCCCAGCAGTATCTCCGATTCAGTTACCCCGAACAGGTCCAGCGGCAAAGCTTCGTAAGTGGAAGCGTCATTGAGCACTGCTTTTTGGTGCACGCCGGCTGTGTGCGTGCGATTAGTCAGGCTTACCGGTTCTCGGCTGGGCACCAGTGCGTGTAGTTTGTCGGCTAACATGACATTGATAGGATAGGAGCCGCGCAGGTTGTATCCTTCTAACAGGTCATACTCCCGGTTCAAATAAAGATTGAAGAGCAGTGCAGTCAGGGAAGTGATGCCGGAGCGCTCGCCGATGCCTAAAATAGTGGTGTTAAGGTATTGCATGCCGCTTTGCACGGCGGCCAGAGTGTTGGGCAGGGCAAAACCACGATCATCATGGAAATGGCCTTCCAGAGCGACATTTGGATAGCGCTCCCGCAGTTTTTGCACGCGTTCACGCACGTTCTCCGGTGCCGCAATTCCCACCGTGTCTGGCGTACCGAACCGATCAACCAGCGGTGCTATTTCGTCATAAACCCGGATCAGGTCCGGCCAGGGCGTGCGAAAAGCATCTTCGCCACTGAAGCGAAGGATCAGATGGGGAACATTCCGGCGCACCTCCTCGATCAATTCCCGGGCTCGCCGGATGATCGTGTCCAGATCCTTGCCGTGATTAAAGCGCCGAGATTGCAGTGACGTGCCGATATACATATTGAGACCATCAAAGCCGGCCTCGATGGCCGCCTCGACATCCGCCGGGTGAGTGCGCACGTGCGCCAACAGGAAAGTGTACCCTTTCTGGGTAATCAGGTTATCCCGCGTCGCCTTAATAGCCTGGAAATCCTCTTTTTCTTGTGGGCTAACCACCGGAGCGAAAAGCTCGATAAACTTGACGCCATATGTGATTAGCGCCTGTACAATTTCTACTTTGTCTTGCTGATTGAAAAAATACTTGTAGTGATCGTGGAGCAACGATGTTTGCTGTCCCTCGCGCAGCGTTGTGTCAATAATCTCTAATGGCCGAGGCGCGTAATCCCGAAACTGAAATAGTGTTTGTCCCATGCTTATCTCTCCATGACTGCAAAAAATGATATTGCTGTTGAAAACTGCATTGTAAAAAACCGGACCAGCCAGCGTTGTCGGTTTAGTCTTCACACGCATCCAATAGAAAAGCCCGCTGGCGGTTGAGCCAGCGGGCTGTAAATGCACACCTTTGTACAGAGCAGCACAACTTACCCAGACCGGGCAACCGGTATTGGTTTGCTCTGCTTCTTCTTGTTGATCAGAATAATCGGTACGATTTGTCGTGACATTGCCAAGCACTTTCTCCTAAAAGGATCGTGTGCCATTGTCGTCAAGATAGCTTAAGTTGTCAAATTCGCTCTATCAATTCCAAGTTGTCGCCATAGGCAGCCAGATCCGCCGGAACGAGACTGTTTGTAACCACCGGAGAGCTGCCTGGCAAATTGGGAGGCAGTTTTCGACCCCTGCTAAATTCTGCTTTGTTGATGCTCGACAAACCCATTTGACTAAAACAAATCCTCTATGTAACATAGTGATGACAACCCTGAGTGAAGATGCTCGGCAAGAAACGCCTCCCCGGATGCGGCAGGCAAGGAGCTTTCGTCGTCTTTCCCCCGCTTATCTTTACGCTGAAAAGGTGTCAAGATGCCAAAAGCAATTTGGGAAGTCGCAATAGCCAACACACTCTCAGGA
>WFQU01000144.1 GCA_015486845.1 Anaerolineae bacterium
CCACATCAGCAATGTGCATTGAGCCACCCTTGCCTTTGTTTGCGCCGGTGGCTTTACCGTACACCTCGGCCATCATTGAGTTCAGGTCAACCCCTTTGGCAATGCAATGACCGTGTCCCCGGTGGGTCGAGGTGATATAGTCTCGGTCTGTTAGGTTGGCTATTACACCCGCAGCCATCGCCTCCTCGCCGGCGTACAGATGAACGAAGCCCGGTAATTTGCCTTCCGCGAACAATTCATGCAATCGATCTTCGAACGTCCGGTTGAGCCTCATCCGCTCATACGCCCAAAGGAGTTTCTCTTTGCTAATCTCAGCCATAATGTTCCTCCTTACACATCTTTGGTTGCCGATTCTTTCAACGTGCCAGTCAACTCAATGTTACCACTATTGTTCTTGCAATAATTAAAAGCAATATCACCCCTCCTTTCTTGGCCTACATTTAGCGCCTACATATAGCATCAATAATTAATATAAATCCTATATGTAGTATATTAACTGAAGCTAAGTCCCCCAAAGGGGGCAGTAAGACCAACTAATTCGGCCTATGTTGTTATGTCAAGGCATTCTGGCTTCTATATACTGTAGCACTAAGTTCTAAAAATACTACATGCAGTAGTAATCACCAAAAGGCTAAACCGAGATAGCATCCGACAAGGTGCAAAGAATAGACTTAGGGTCTCCCTTTTTTCTTAACGTCTTTTCAATAATCTGTGGGGGAGTATGAGCCCTCTGTAGGAAGTATCACTACAGGTGAATTCGATAGAATACGATCAGCAAAACGCAAGCAGCTGGCAAATAGCCGACACATGATTATATGGGTACTAGGAGAAGCTCACGCCCAGTTCCTTGGCTGTCTCCAAAAGCGATACAAAAAGGTCAGGGGACCTTTCCCCACCCTCAGTCCGATATCCACGGCAATCCCTTTTATGCACCCGTTATCGCACAGCCATCTCCGCTGCGTTATGGGGCAAGGATACTTCTGGACAGTAAAAGTTTGAAAACATTTTTAGTATACCACATAAAACGTTTCCTGTCAAGCTATTTCTTCCCCCCGGCAGGGCCTTTTCAAAGTCGATAAAATGACAAAAAAGAAAAACAGAGGGATGTAGATTTTTGATGCCAGCTTGAATACACTGACGTTAATCGCAGTGTCTGAAGAGCAGCAGTTTAAAGTCAGGTAACGAGGAGACGATTATGAGTCGAGTAGTTGTTGCCATAAGCCGGATCGATGATAGATGATAGTGGTGAGGAGCAGAAGGTAAAGCGCTTTGAGTTGGATGAAATGCAGTAGCCGGCAAGTGCGCTAAGGGGTGCATTGGATCAGATTGAAGATCGAGCCGAGGAGATAGGGCAGAAAGTGATAAACTCGGTATTTGAGATGGAATGGGAAGACCTGGACAGGCAAGCAGTAGCAAAAGCGCATCGTGATTTTCTCCCCTGAGAGACTTGTGCGTGATGGGCGGAAGAAGAAAGAGAACATCAGTGAGAATACAGTGAGACAATGGAGTTTCTAAACCAGTATAGGTCCCAGGCAAAGAACGTACAGGAGATAGAGGCATTGATCAATTATTTGAAAAAATTATTGTTCATGTTGGTTAGTGATCAGTCCCTCCATCGTACGTCGTAGGGCAAGTTGTCAAACTTGTCCTACACGACCATGCCCGTTACCATTACCGCAGCAGGCCAATGCATGCGGATATAGCTCACGTTTCAAAGGTCATAACCACACTTTAGAACGACGTATTCCTTCCGCTGTCTCCAGTGTTATCGATTAGTTTGCTGTCGTAAGATAGAGCCAGAGCCCATTCAACAGCGTTAGTTCTTTGGTACCCAGCCCTAACCCAACACGTTCCAATCTCCCGACCTCGACTATTTCACGACATCGCCAGCGGGGTTGAAGCGCAGCAAGGATCGCTGCACCTGTGGGCGTTAGAATCTCCACGTCCACGGGGCCGGTGACGTGGGGGATGCGATAGCGTTTCAGGATGGCGGAGACTGCCGGGGCAGGCACCGGCAACGTCCCGTGGGAGAAACGAATGGCCCCGCCACCTACCGATACCGGCGTCAGGCACATCACTGCTCCCAGATTAACATCCAATGTTTCCAGTCCCTTTGCTGCGCCTATCACGTCCAGTAAGATGTCCTGTGCCTCGTGCAGGACTGCGTTCTCGCTTGCATGATTGTGGGGGATCCCTTCTCTGTGGAGGCGCAGGTGGTCGCTATCTGCCAGCCATCCATCGTCTCCCATTTCGGCATCGTCTAAACTGCGAATGTGCGGCTTTATGTCCACGACCGGCGTGCCGTCGAACAAGTCCAGGGGGCTGGTGTAGATTCGGTTACCCCCGATCCGGCGGATTTCTGCCACGGTGATCCCCAAAGGGCTTGGCCTATTGGGCGAGCGGCTGGCGAAAAGCCCCACCCGCCTCGGACGCTCCCCTTCCTGCCACGGCGGCGTCACGGTCATCGAATAGCCGCGGGATCGGTGCAGGTACGAAACGATGTACACGTGGGAGAAGCTCTCCAGACCGTCCAGTCCGGCGGCAAACTCTGGAAACAGCTCGACGTAGAAATCGCCCTGGGCGCCCTGCGCCGGCTGATGCGGCGCTTCGTGGTTGTAAGGCGTGTGGGCGATCCCCACCGGCGTGACGGTCAGTGTCCCGAAATCCAGTCTGCCATCTCTGTGGGCCTGCCGTTCGGCAGAAATAAGGATTTCCAGCGCTCGCCTGGCGAAGTCAGCGTACGGCTGCGAGATATCTTCCTCACGAATGGCTGCTTCCAGGTAGCGATGGGCCTTGCTGGCCGATAGATGCGGCGACTTTGCTTCCAGCAAGACCCGGAGGCGCACACCAGGGCCTGCCTTCGTCATGATCTCCTCGAGGTGCACATTCGCTCCGCCCAGAGGCTGTGCTGCCCATTCCATCGCTCCGATCACGACGTCTGCGGGCGCTCCTAGGCCAATTAGAGCGGCAGAAAACATATCCCCCGCCATCCCCATGCGGGGATCAATAACTAACGTCTTCAGGGCAATCATCGCCAATCTTTCCGGCAGCCTCGCTGGCTGCCCCGTAGACTTTTCTCGGTGGCACGCCGTGCCACGCTGCCACCGCCCGACACGATTCGCGCCAAAAAGCGTTGAGCGGCGTAAGCCATGGTTTCAGGTGTCGCATCGTCCACGTTACATTCTAACTGCACTAATTTGTTCCCATCCATTATGATATCCTCCCCTATCGAGAACAAAGAGGGATGCCGATTTGTCACAGGTTTGAGGATTGACCATCGACCGACAATTTTTCCCGGCCCCGGTGGCGGTATGGTGGCCGTAAAGCCCGCCGTCAATAGCTTTTTCCAACTCTATCCGGTTCACTAAAATTGCTTGGTTTCTGTTCATGGGTGGCCAAGCACGCTATTTTACGCCTGAATTGCCTTTGGGTGAAATGTACCTGGTTGCGCTGCCTTGTCGTTGGGTATTGTATGCAATACAGCTAAACATTGCTAAATGTGCAGAAGCAACCCCGCTATGAGACCCAGCGCTAATGCCGTCCAGTGGCCGGTATCCGCCAACCATTCAGGTATCAGCATCCACTTCAGGATGAGGTAGATGGGCACACCAGCTTCCAGGGCAATTGTTTGCCACTGGCGGGCCGCCTCGGGAGATCGGTTGAGTGCAATCAGTAGCACTCCTATCACGCCGAATAGCCCCACTGATAAGCCGATGTCGGTTGTTGGATAAATCTTTACTCCCGGTCCTAGCCCGCGTAACATTAAAAACCGAAAAGCCACGGCTATCAATAGCCAGACGATCACTTGGATCGTCCAGTACACGGCGATTGTTGTAAGCGTGCCCAACCTGGATTCCGCCATGGCCATTATCGGAACGCCTGCCAAGAGGACGCCATAGAGCATAAACGCGTCATTGCAAAGGAAAACCATGGTGAAGATCGTCCACCATTTGCCGGCAAAGATCTTTTGTGGGCCTGTACCCCAGGCACTCTGCACCGATGTCGGTATCTCCCGGCCCAGCGCCGGCCCTGTGAAAAGCCCGACCACGAAAATGGACAGAAACAAAATAATAGTGAAAGGATGCTTGACAATCCAGCTCAATTCATTCCTCCTCGGCCGGCAGACGAACCTTCTTCCGCTGCTGCGCCAGAGCGCCCACTAAGGACTTCACGATTTTCTGGGGCGACGGGACTTCGCCAATGATCATTGATAGCAGCGATACGTCGTTAACATGGGCTTTGACCACGGCATAGAGCACTTGTGGCGCGGCCAAATTACTGCTGTAGACCAAATAGCGGTCTTCCCATTGTGGGCCGAATTTTTCCTTGAACTTTTGGAGAGATTTGTAAGCATAGACGCTGGACATTTTCTCGTAAACCAGGGAAAGTGCTCGTGCCATCATTGGAAAGTCATTTTGACCATCGCTGATGTTTGCCAGCGGTGCCATACCCAAAGAAGCCATCTCGAAACCATCCTCTTGGAACTGAAGCAAGGATTGGGTGATCAAGTATTCCATGAGCCCATTAGGAGTATCCAGCCTGCGACGCATGAAATCCAGATTCCAGCCGCGGCGGGCGTAAACAGGCGCCCATGTCAGGAACCCGAGGACAACCCCATCGGCATCAAGTGCTACGGCGAGGCGCTCCTCCGGATGCCCTTCAATGTGTGTTCCCCCCATCGAAAATGCCAGTTCACTCCTCCCGTCAAGCCATTCCTCCGAAATGTGCCTGATTTCCTCTTTAATACGGTGATCGTGCAGGACATCATGGTACATCTCGAATTGCCAGCCCAGGTGCTTGCCCCGGTTCAAAGCTGTGCGGAGATTCTGTTTCTTTTTCCCCGAGAGCGTCCAGCTTTTCAGGTCAATGACGGCATCTTCGCCGATTTTGAGGAGTAGCAACCCGTTGTTTTTGTAATCCTTCAGGAAAAGGTCTGTGGTCTGGTAGAATGCCGGCAGCCAGTCATTGGACGCGCAGGTTGCAAGCCACTCTTCCAGCGCCGCCCTGATTTTGTTCGGGGGGCCGATGGGATCACTGAGCGCTAAAGATGTGTTTCCAATGAGCGCATAAGGGATGACGACATCTTCCGCGGCGTTGAAAGAAAACCGTTTATCCGGCATCAAGGCGAAATAGGAAACAGGAGGCCTTCCGTAGAGCCTGACCAGTGCAGAGACGTATTTTTCG
Source organism: Anaerolineae bacterium (assembly GCA_015486845.1). Taxonomy (GTDB): domain Bacteria; phylum Chloroflexota; class Anaerolineae; order JAADDB01; family JAADDB01; genus WFQU01. Next base: position 5,185 of record WFQU01000144.1, read on the forward strand.
TCCCGTAATGTGCGCTGTTGAGCGTGCCGGACCGGCCTGGTGACGACCCACACCACGTAAAAAAGTGCCGCAGGGCCGACCCAATGGAGCGACCTCAGAAACCATAGCGCCCTCCTACTGACTGGATGGTACAGTTTTGGCGCCCCCCAGGTCAGTAGATTGATCCCCTCGGAGATTGCCATAGCAATGTTGAAGCCGTGGGGGGGGAACTCGGCCCGAAATATCCAGAATCCGAGGAGGGTGTAGGCCAGGATAAAGAATAGCGCGAAAGGGCCGACGAACAGGATATAGCTCCAGGCGAAAGGATCGGATCGAACGGTGAAATCCTGGCGGAATGCGATGAGGATGGCCAGCAGGGCGAAGCTGATGATGGTGCTTTCGACATCGAGCCCTTTTGCCAGATGCGTGATGCCGGTGATAGTGAGGGTCCAAACGGTAATGCTCCATGCCTCCCGCTTGCGAAGCGCCAGTCGCCACGCTATCGCCATCAAGACAAACCCCGCCATGACCGTTACCGTTCTGGTTCCGTACTGTACCTCTTTGTCAATGAACTGGGATAACAATCGCAGCCTTTCCGTCTGCGCTCCGACGTAAAACGCGCTGAGCACATCGAGAAGTCCAACAAAAGCAACCAGTAAGGCAATGAGACGGGCACGTCTTTTAGCTTTTAGCAATAGCACTATCTCCAATTTCGTTAATCCACAAAACACATTATAGCACGTTGAAGGTACTTCTGTTCATTACGCCATCAGCGCTATGAAATCCGCTGCGGTAAGGAGAAAGGTAAACATACGCTCGCCGTCAATCGTCGGGGCGGATCAAAGATATAGGGTTATTTTTGCGTAGTATTAAGAGTCGTTATAAAATTTACCGGAAGATATCGAAATTAAGAAGTATTTTCTGTAGTTAAGTTAGAGAAATAGAAATACAGCTATATTTATAACTGGCAGTGAAAGTAACTGTTGTCTCGCCACGCTCTCGCCGGAAGGAAATATTCGTGACGTCACCGACGGCATGCCCTGTCTATCCTGCATGAAAATTCAGCGGCTTTCCCAAAGGTGAAAAAAACATCAATATAGACAAGGAGGACACAATGAAAACGATTTTAATCATCGTAATTCTTTTCATAATAGCTTCCTTATTGGTGTCGTGCGGTTCATCGCGACAACTTCCCGTTAACGAGATTATGTAGCAAAGGTAAACAATGTTGAAAGAACAAAAATTACCGGAAAGATGGGCATTGTGGGCTAAGCTCGTGGGATCGAGCCTCGCTGTGAGCGTTGCGTTCCTTGCCGACTGGATCGTTGTCTTCCGGCTGGGAAAAGTGATGGATAACCTGGTCGCGCTGGAAGGGCCTATCGCAATCGATGTGCTTTCCCCATCATCGGCCTGGCTGGTCTTTCGTGAATCCATCGTTGGCCCATCCACAATGGTGGCGGGTGCCGTTGCTTTCGTGCTGGTTCCCGCTTTCTGGGGATGGTGGGCAGTGCGCATTAAGGAAATGAGATTGCCTGTCGCCGAGCGGCTGGTCATTCTGGTCGCGGCACTGGCGATTCCGGTTGGCGTCGCTGCGGCTGTTCTCTGTTTTCTTCCGCATTCCGCCCGCTGGGGACAATTTGTCTGCGCCTCTTATCAGTTTGGTCACAGTTTTATGTCCTGGCTGGATGCGGCACTCATGTTGTGGGTAGCGTATACGCTCTGGGACGCCTGGTACCGCCGCAAAAGAAGTTAGGCCGCGGGAAGCTCGGCAAGAAGGCGTATCGAACGCCGCGAACGATGTCTGAGAAATAGATCTGAGTCGCGGCAAAGCGTGACGCGGCGTTAGAACAAAGCAGATTCAATCTAAAGGGAGACGCGCAAATGGACGGATTTCCTTGTCCTAACTCGGAACAGTTAAGGCGGGTAACAGAGATCAGGCGGCGCACTAAGCATTTCACGTTTTTGCTGTCTTGGCCCTCCGCCGCTATCAACTCCTTGGTCATGGCGTTGGTAGTCGTCATTGTTCTCATTGCCCAAATGGTGGGCGTAGCGACATTTACTTTCTATATCGTATTGATTTGGATCATAGTGCTTGCTCCCATCGCCGGCATTGTTCGACAGACTAACAGGAAATTCTTGGGGATGAGTGGGGTTCTCCGCCGGTCCGCGTCGTTTCCCGGCGAGGGTTTGCCGGGATGGGAATATCCGGCAGCGGTCGTGGCAGCCCTGCTCTTAGCCTATTTCGTTGCAGGTCGCGACCTGACCGGTCTTGTTCTGGCAACGCTTTGGTTCTGGATGGGTATAACGGCGGTGGTCAACGGATGGTTAGGTGGACGCTGGTACCAGATTTCGTACGGTATCCTTGATTTCGCCTTTGGGATTATCGTCGCAAAGGACTTTGCGACGAACAACTTCAGGGATTTTTTCGTGTTGACGCTACTGTTCTTCGCCATTGTCGAAGCAGGCCTGGCGTACTGGGCATGGCAAGCGTGGCAAAAAGAGGCCGCCCGCCTAAAAACGCTGTTTGCCGGTCAACTTGAACAGGTTGACGTAACCGGTTCGGAGAATTAGTCCTTTGGAAGGAGGCACGATATGGAATCAGTTCCCTGCCCCGATGCAGAGCACGTTCACCACGCAAGAGAGGTTCGCGATCATGTCAGGAAATTCTCGTGGCTGGCTTCCTGGCCGATGCACGCAGCCGCGGCCATAGGGCTGATTTTGGCTTTTCTGGTAGCCCTGGCCGAATATCGGTGGAGCCCCGGCGGAGCCTATTTCGTTGACCCTACCATCGCGGATGTCCTGTTCTTCGGCTTTTTCATCCTGTGGATCTTCGAACGGCCGTTGCGAAACAAAGCCGACCGTTCTCCGGCGATGCCGATGTTCAGGAGCAGTCTCAGAAGCGGCAATAGATTCCCCTCTGCGAAAGTGGAGATCGGTGCTGCCCTCGCAGCGATGATTATCGTTGTGATATTCACCGGTGGACATCTCACCACAGCATGGGGCCCTCTGCTGGTTTGGCTCTGGATAGGAATTGGCTCCCTCAGCGAAGGGATCCAGGAGGGCAGTTGGTGGAGTATCGTGTTCGGGTTATTCTTTCTCATTGATGGATTCAATCAGATCGATTCGTTCGGCAAAGGAGGATTTCATGGCATTTTCACAGGCACCCTTTTCGTCTTCGCTCTCTTCGAAGCAGGACTTGCCTTCCGAACCTGGCGAGGGTGGAAGGAAGAAACCGCCCGACTCGAGTCAATTCTTCCAGCAGGATAAGATCAGGCTGGCCTCCATGGCGCGTGAGCCGGCGTTGTTGTACGTGTTGACTGTGCTGGCGGAGGTCGAAAACGCCGACGAGCGCTTCATTGCAGCCACCACAGGTCTATCACTGGGAGAAGTTCGCGATGCCGTCGAAAGATTAAAGTCGGCCGGGTTCGCTACGGCAGGCAGGAACGGCGATTACACTTACGCCAACCTCACGAACTTGGGGCGAAGTGTGTTCAAAGCCTACTGGAAACAATTGAAGCGCTGCCAAGGGTGAACAGAAACCATGTCTGGCAACGAGAAATCCCCGGCAGTTGTGCTGCGGATGCCACTGATGATAGGATCGCTGGAGCTAGCGTTTGGACAGATTTGATAGGAAGCTCTCTTTCGCTACTTCGCTGCTTTTCTGCGCGGTGGCCGTGGTGACCGCGGCGTGGTTATGGCTGCGGCGGGCTATGTCATTGGGGCACCGCTGGGCATCGTGGCGGCCAGCGCTCTACTTAGATGCCTGGTCCATGGCCATCTGATTACCTGCGGGCAAGCTGTTCTTGTTATTGACCGTCATGTAGAAGAAATCGCGCCAGAATCGCTTTAGATAACGGTTGTCATCCTGGCTTTTCATAGTGCTAAACAACGGTTCCGTC
>WFQU01000145.1 GCA_015486845.1 Anaerolineae bacterium
GTCTACCACCGGCTACCGCCTCGATGCCGGCGCGGCGGCGGGGTGCGTCAAGGTAGCGTCCGCTGCCAAGGGGCTGCTCAACACCAGCCTCCTTTCAGGGGGCTTCTTGGCGACGTAGCACGGGGATTTGACCCCCGTGCGCTCGGGCGGGGAATGCTGTTGATTAGAAGTTCAACTTCTCGCAGAAGTTGAACTTCTAAAAGGGAGCCTGATTTTTTTAGACGCGCTGCGCCTTAGCGCCGCTGCGTCAACTTATTTTCAGAGGAGGGAACTAAGAATGGAGAACAGGAAAGTACTACATCAATTTACTTACGAATTGCGCCCTGTGAAGCGTGGCTATGCTAATCGCACACTTTACATCAATCTGGACAATGGGGCCATCAAGAGCAAGCCAGTTACGCAGCAAATGAAGGCTATTTTCACTGGCGGGCGAGGCTTCGGCCTTTGGCTGCTCTGGAATGCCATCAACGATCATAGCAAATGGTATGATCCAGAGAACGATCTGGTCGTTGCCAATGGCCCCATTTGCGGCACGCTTTCTTATCCAGGTACTGGCAAATCCACTATCGTGACGCTTTCGCCGTTAACCGGTTCGGTCATTGACAGCAATGTCGGCGGTATGTTTGCCTCCCTGCTCAAAGGTGCAGGCTGGGACGCCATGGAAATCCAAGGTAAAGCGGATAGGGAGGTCATTATCGTTATCGATGGTGATAGCGGCACGGTGACCATTGAGGAAGCGCCTTTTACAGAGACTAATTCTCATATTTTGACGGCAAAACTATTCAACATGCTGGCCAAAAACGAGCGAGACAAGCGCAATATCTCTACACTCACGGCCGGGGAAGCGGCGGAACATACGCTCATTGGCATGATCAACGCCAGTTGGTACGATGTTCGGCGCAAAGAAGTGCGGCTAAAACAAGCTGGCCGGGGTGGCACCGGCCGCGTTATGCGAGATAAAAAGATCAAAGGAGTTGTAGTGCGTTACACCGGCTGGAACGCTAACAGCAATAATCCGGCTAAACCAGAACTCATTAAAAAAGCCAGCCAGCGTATTGTTAAAGAGATCACAGATTTAGACGATCAACAGAATCAGATGCGCAAAGTCGGCACGGCGCACTTAGTAGAGATCATGGACGACTACGACTTACTACCGGTGCATAATTACCGCTATGGCTCCCACCCGGAGGCCCACAAACTCGATTCCGGTATCTGGAAGAGCCTTTTCACACAGGACATGGTTGATGGCTGTCATTATGGTTGTGCCCTTTCCTGTTCCCATGCCGTGGATGGTTTCCGTCCCCGCACCGGGCCGTATAAAGACAAAATCGTCATAGTAGACGGCCCGGAGTACGAAACAGCGGCCGGCTTAGGCGCCAATATGGGTGTCTTCAACCCCCTGGACGTGTTGGAACTTAATTTCTATTGTGACACGTACGGCATCGATACTATTTCTTTTGCCTCCACCACAGCATTCGTCATGGAGTGCTACGAAGAAGGCATTATCAATGACCAAATCACCGGCGGATTGCAGTTTAACTGGGGGAATGCCAATGCAGCGTTAGAAGCATTACACCAGATGGCCCGTGGAGAGGGTTTTGGGCTCTTGGTCGGCTTAGGCAGCCACCGGCTGAAAACGCTGTTCGCCGAGGCATACGGTGGCGACGCACATTTCCTCAATGACATCGCTGTGGAAGTCAAAGGGTTGGAGGCCTCGGAGTACATGACCAAAGAATCATTAGCCCAGCAGGGCGGTTACGCTTTGGCCAATAAAGGGCCGCAACATGACGAAGCTTGGTTGATCTTCATGGATATGGTCAATAACCAAATCCCGACGTTCGAGGACAAAGCGGAAGCATTGCACTATTTCCCCATGTGGCGCACCTGGTTTAGCTTGCACGGTCTCTGTAAATTGCCATGGAACGACATCGAGCCGGCCAACAATGGCGAAACAGACGAGCCAGCGAAAGTGCCGGAGCACGTAGAAAATTATACCTGGTTGCACGAAGGGGTGACCGGTATCCGTGTCACCGGCGATGACCTGATCCGGCAGTCGGAGCGCGTGTACAATTTCCAGCGGGTCTTCAATTTGCGATTAGGCTTCGGTACTCGCCAATACGATATGCCGCCCTACCGATTAGTGGGGCCAGTCACGGCGGATGAATATGAATCTCGCGCCGAGCGTTATGACAAACAATTGCAGGAGGATATCGGCGTCAACCCAGATGGCTTGAACATCGCAGAGAGGATAGCCTTAGTGCGCAAATATCGTGAGGGCGTCTACAACCAGTTGGTTGATGCGGTTTACGTGCGGCGTGGTTGGACACCCAATGGCGTGCCCACGTTGGCCACGTTGAAGCGTCTTGGTATTGATTTCCCTGACGTAGTCAAATTGGTGGCACCTTTCCAGAAATAGGGTGGCTATGGTTTGGATCAATGACAAATTTGAGGTTACCTGGGAAGAGGGAATGACGGTAGACCGGGTACGGGAAAAACTGAAATTTTCGTTCCGCATGTTGGTCATCACGGTAAATGGCCGGCTCGTGCCTCGGGAAAAGTGGAAAAACTTCCCTGTCCAGGACGGCGATGAAATGAAAATTCTACACATGACAGCCGGCGGTTGAACTTGGCTAATGACAAAAAACGCCTCGCGAGCATGCACTCGCGAGGCGTTGCTATATTTGATTGCGATACTGAGTAGCCTGTTTCGTGCCGCATGTGACAGCAAGAAACGGAGGCTGTACGCCCTTAATCACAGGGCAAGCAAGAATAAGAAAAACCGATCTTTGCGGATCGTTATTGCTTATTCAGATAATCGATGCTATCCAACATGTACGATGGACGATAGCTGTAGCGGCGGCGCCAATCCACATTGGCTTCTTTAAGGATTTTCCGCAATGTCTCGTGGCTGATTTCCTCGACGACACCAGCCTGTACTAAATAGCGTTTCATGCTGTGCAACGTCCAGTTACTAAAAAGCAATCCTAAGCTGCGCGGCGGCGTTGTGGCAATGCGGATGATGTCCTTTTTAATATCTTCCGTGAAACGCGGCGGTGGCCCAGGCCTGTAGTCCCTTGTTCGCAGCCCCTCTGTGCCACCGGTATTGAAACGCACGATCCATTTGCGGATTTTATCGGCGCCTAAGCCGACCATCGGCGCGATTTCTGGCACGCGATACCGCTCGTCTGCTGATAGTAAAATGGCTTGCGCTCTCCGTTGTAATCGCTCGTTATCTGCCGACGTCGCCATTTTCTTCAGTATCTCTCGATCTTTATCAGTAAGCTGTCGTGCAAATAATAGTCTTGGCATCATTTTCTCCCTTCATGGTTGGTAACATAACCTACTTGCTTTATCCTCTACAAACATAATTTTATCATACATCAAAGCTTATAGCAAGAAAATAGGCTAATAGTACCAACGGCAAACATCTACCTTTTCTGGCTAATGTCGTATCTTGGTATGGGTGCTACGATGTGCTACGCACTGTATGAATGGGAAAATGTGCCGGCGCACTGGACAAGAATTTAGCATAGAGTAGTGAAGGTGCCGGGTGGCTTGCTAACGTAAATGCAGTTTCTAACCATTTGATTCTCGAGATTTTTGTGCTTCGTGTTGAATTTACAACTCATCACTAAGTCTACTCCGCTCGGCGATTAGAAATCGCTGCCAAGTTGTACGACCTGCCAGCGTAAGTTGCAGGATAATCGTCGCTATGAGATTCCGCAGATGTTGCCGGGACCAATAGACCAATACTCTCCAAGCTGGGTATTTCGACAAGATGACACGCGTGGCAAACCTGGCCCAACAGAGGCTATCTGAAAGCATCCAGTCAATCGTATAGAAGTTCCTACAGGCCTCCTCTTAAGACCAACAATGTTTTCACGATCAGGCGGGCACCTCCATAAGACTGCTTCATGAATGATCCGATATTGCCCAAGTAGTTACGTCTATTCAATGCCAGACGGCAGGAACAAAAGCAACTGTTATCAAGGTGGGCGCCGATGTTGTCACCGTAACAGGCCCGATCGCAGAATATCCGGCCGGCGTATCAACCAGTAGGCGGTACCAACAGGCTCCTTTATCCGTGTCAGTATGGTCCTCGAAAGTATAAAACTGCTGGATACTCGTTCCTGAGATCTGTCCCACGGTAGTCCAGTGTCCTTCGGCCGTTGCGCTATGTTGAATGATATAATTGACGTTTCTATCGTTGTCTGTTACATACCAGCGAACGATGACACCTGTACGGGTCCGATTAGCTCGTAAAGAAAGCACTGAGACGGTAGTTGGGGCAATCAGGCCGAAATCCTGGCCGGCCACTGCTTCGCCGTTGCCCACAGTAACAGAGGCCGGATGAGCGGTTGTTACGTAATATCCTGCCGGCGCGTCGACGTCGATCTGATAATTGCCCGGCGTAACGTTAGCAAAAAGGTAGCGACCATCATCACCGCTGGTGACCGTAGCTACTATTTGCCCGGTTTGGTTCAGCAAGTGCAATGGCACGTTGCTCACTACAGTTGTTTCCGTAGTGTCGTGTTGGCCGTTGCCATTGCCGTCGTTGTATGTTATGCCGCTGATACTGCCGACCGAAGCCCCGGCCCCGGCAGCCAGCGCTCGGCCGCCGTCGGCCAGTCCGTAGCCGAAATAGGGGTCTTTTCCAGGATCACCCAAGTCTTGGGCCGAATCGATAATGAGCTGCCGGACCTCCTGATTAGTTCGGCTATTATCCTGACTGAAAAGCAGGCCGGCCAACCCAGAGACTTCTGGCGTCGCCATGGAAGTACCGCTCTTGAAGCCGTACGTGTTACCATTATCGGCGCTCCAGAGCGTGCTGTATATGGAAACCCCGGGCGCGGCGATATCCACAAAAGCGCCGTAATTGGAAAGGCTCCAATGACCATCGTGGGTGTCGGTGGCAGCGACGGCCAAAGTCTCTGTGTAAGCAGCCGGGTAAAACGCCTCATCAGCGCCGTCGTTGCCGGCCGCGGCAACAACTAACGCACCTCTTTGCGTTGCGTACTGCACCGCATCGTGTACCGCCTGCGAATTACTCGTACCACCCAAGCTCAAGTTGATGACTTTAGCACCGTGGTCGGCGGCGTAAGTGATGCCGGCCGCTACATTACTCCAGTTGCCCACGTTATACTGGTTGAGCACTTTTACCGGCAAAATCTTGCACTGCCCGCAGATGCCGGCCAGGCCGATACCGTTGTCGATCCCAGCCGCGGCAATGCCAGCCACATGGGTGCCGTGGCCTTGATCGTCGCGGGGATCATCGTCATCGTTAACGAAATCGTGACCGGGCAGAACACGTCCAGCAAACTCAGGGTGATCGGGAGAAACCCCGCTATCCACCACAGCAATGATGACATTGGTGGAGCCGGTAGTGTAATCCCATGCCGCCGACATATTCATGTGCTGTGGCGCATATTGATTACTGCTATAGCCGGGATCATTAGGCGTGAACAGCCCTGTCATTTGCCCATCACGTTCCACATAGAGCACGTCGGGCCGGGCCGCAAGCCGTGCTATAACCTGATCGACATGGACCGCGTCCACCCATAAATTGACGATATTCAGCGGTTTAATGACGCGGTGCACGTGAACTGTGGTCGGCAGCGAGAAAAGCTGTGCAGAAACTGCACTATGCCCCTTAAAGCGCACCAATAAACTGACCTGGCTATCTTGTGGCTGCGCTGCCAGCACGCCTATGGGCACAGTTAGTAAAAGAAGGATAACAAGTATACTCGCCGTGATCCGCCGTTGCATTGTCCCTTCCTCCCTTTTACTTTGTTTCTGCATTCATCGTAAAGGAAAAAAGAGAGCCTGCCAATAGGAAAAAGGGGTAATCTCTTGCAAAAGTTCAGGATAGGTATCTCGCCAACGGTCTTAGGAAGGTTTGGCGGCCAGGACTGTATTAGGCAGGCGGCGGTGCGAAATCGTTTCCGTTCTCGCCTAAAGTGCGTTCGATCTCATCCGGGTCTTCGCCGGCTTCCATGCGGTCTACAACCTCATCGAACTCGTCCCCCATATCCTCGCCCATTTCTTGCCCCATTTGGCGCATCCAACGCGCCATCGATTTGGGATCGTTGGGGTCTAAGCCGGAGAGATTGCTGGGATCTGCTAAACGCTCCAACCGATCCTCTTCGTTTTGGGCGACCGAGACACGGGAAACTAATCGTCTTAAATGCTGGCCGCCGCACACCGGGCAGATAGGTGTGCCTTTTTCGGCAGCGCTGATGCTACGCCAGAAAATACTCACCCGGCGCCGGCAATCATAGCAATAGTATTCGTAAATAGGCATAATGTCTCGCTCCTTTGAAAACAAACTTCTCTGAAGGGTAGCCGAAGGCAATGCCTTTGGCCACCTTCAGTCTGCTTAGCCCGGCGATTAGAAATCGCTGCTACAACTGCGAAACCTGCCTACGCAGGTTGCATGCTAATCGCCGTAGGGCGATTTTGCAGATGTTGCCGTGACTTTTAGTCGCTGGGCCATCAGCCGTCATCAACCAACCCCATGCCTATCCCCATAGCATGACTTCTCAGGCCTGCTATCCTCCTCTGAAAATAGAACGCTCTGAGAATAGAACGCTGATAAACGCTAATCTTAATTATATTACGCAGGCAAAACGAAAACCCTTGTATTAGATCCGGTTCATGCTATTGGCTACAAGCAAGCTCATACCAACGCACAGCAACAGCACTATGTAGGATATCGCCCCCTGCAGCCTCGCGCCGCTCACATCGTAGCGGGTGAAACCGCACCTGGCAGCAGCATCCGACATGTTGGGTGCCGCCGAACGCCGACCTTCGTCGACGTTTTAATCATTATAATCGAAGCCCCGGCCGTGGCCTGTTTATCAAGTACACGCTAACGGCCAACTGCGCCCGGCAAACTGCTTCTCATTTGAGCCCCATGTGCCGCCCAACAAGCCGGGAAGAAAATTATAGACGGTTATTTAGCCTCAGGCAACAAGAGAGCAAGTTGTGACCTTGAGAAATTAGCTCATTGCTGTTATTATATGTATGCCAATTTGTAAGCCAAAATTCAGTGCGATTGGCTATTGTACCGACGGTGCCAGGTAGCCGTTATTTGTCAATGAAGGGATTCGATTATGGGAAATGCAATGATTCCTGCTGTTGGACTAATTTACGTCGTTCTATTCGGTGGCCTTTCTTTGCTGCGCGGGGAAGGATTGCCTTTGCAAATGGCTGTTGAATCGTTGGTGATCACATTCTTTTTTAGCGGTGTACAGCTCATAGGTATGCCTATACATCCGACGATCTTCTTCTTGTTGCTCTACGCCTTGACCATGCGTGGGCGGCTTCTTTCCGACTTAGGCAATATGTTCACCCGTCGGAGCCAATATCGTCGTGCCAACGGCATTTTCAACTTCGCTTTGCGCCTCTGGCCGGATAAAGTCTCACAGCGAGTGATCCGCATTAACCAGGCCATCACTTTTCTGCGGGTGGGCGACCTCAAACAAGCCGAAGCACTGTTCAAACAACTTTTGGCCGAATTGCCAGCTGTCGATTTTCCGGCCAAATTGGAAGCGGCAACACATTACAATTTGGCCTTGACATTGCGTTACGCCGGCAATGAACCTGCCGCCCGGATCGAATTTCGGCGCGCTATGGAGAGCGCCCCGAAAAGTATTTACGCTTATGGCGCCGAGACTGCCTTGCGGCGTCAGGAAGAAACCCCCGAACGGAAAAACAGCGAAACCCACCCGAACGACGATGACATTTTCGGGTAGCAAGTTCGACGTAAAGATCTAACGCAGAGGCACAAGAGACGCAGAGGCAAAAAACAGTTAACGCCAAGCCACAAAGTGGGGTAAGAACGCAAAAACGGAACTTTTTATAGCCTTTGGGGCTGACACATATTGCCGGCTTTGCCTTGATTTTAATCTCTGCGCCTCAGCGGCTCCGCGTCGTGTTTTTGGTTCTGGCTTGTCCAGGTTAGGAGTAATTGAATTTGAAACAAGATAAACGGTCCATCTCAGGACAGGCCAAATCCGGGGAAGTGAACTTGGACGCCGCGTTGCGCCCCCGCACGTTGGCGGAATTAGAAGGACAAGACCGCATCAAAGAGAACTTGCGCATTCTCATCGAGGCAGCCAAAGCCCGGCATGAGGCCTTGGACCATGTACTTTTTTACGGACCGCCCGGATTGGGCAAGACAACTTTAGCACACATTATCGCCCACGAAATGGATGTCAACTTGCGGGTGACTGCAGGGCCAGCCATTGAGCGTTCCGGCGACCTGGCAGCCATCCTGACAAACTTGCGCCAGGGCGACATCCTTTTCATTGACGAAGTGCACCGCTTAGGTCGCGCCGTGGAAGAGATTCTTTATCCGGCCATGGAAGACTTCGCGCTGGATATCGTGGTGGGTAAAGGACCGGCTGCTCGCTCCATCCGGCTGAAGCTGCCTCGTTTTACCGTCGTCGGGGCAACGACCCGCTTAGCGCTGCTCACTTCGCCATTGCGCGCCCGGTTCGGCGCTACTTTCCGGCTCGAATTCTACGATCAACCCGCCATTGAGAACATCGTGCGCCGGGCGGCCCGACTACTCCAGGTGGAGATTAGCGACGCCGGCGCCAAAGCCATCGCCGAACGTTCCCGGGGCACGCCGCGGGTGGCATTGCGGCTCTTCCGCCGGGTGCGAGATTACGCACTGGTGCGCAGCGATAGCCGCGTCAGTGCCGAGAGCGTGTTTGCCATGATGCAACTGCTGGAAGTAGACGTGTTGGGGCTGGATACCATGGACCGGCGTGTTTTGTCCGCACTCATCGAGAAATTCGACGGCGGCCCAGTGGGCTTAGACACCCTCAGCGCCTCCATCAGCGAAGAAGCAGATACCATTATGGACGTCGTCGAGCCATATCTCTTGCAATTGGGCTTTATCGTGCGCACGCCTCGCGGGCGCATGGCAACCCAACAAGCCTACACGCATTTAGGGATTCCTTATCCTGCGACGAAAACAGAAACAAACCAACCTTTACTTCTCGACGAGGAAATAACGTGAGCACACCAAAAGTAGGCATTACAACTAAAAATGTTGATAACGCATGGTTCGAGCGCTGGGTGAAAAATTATTGGGTAGCGATGGAAAAAGCAGGCTGCCAACCGATTCTTTTAGCGTCACAAATTACGGCCGAACCGGCCAAAGCGATGGCAGAATTAGACGGCTTGTTGCTTAGTGGCGGCGGTGATATTGCTCCCCATTATTACGGTTGCCACGCTGACGGCACCAATTGCCAAACGGTAGACGAAGCACGGGATGCGCTGGAGCTTTCCCTTTTCGCTTCTGCCCGCGCCGCGGATAAACCTATTTTAGGCATTTGTCGCGGCTTCCAAATGGTCAATGTGGCCATGGGCGGGACGATTTATCAGGATTTCTCCGGCCATAGTTCCAAAACGTATCCCGGCCGACTGCACCCCGTGGAAGTCTTGCCGGGCAGCCATCTGTCCGAGATCATTGGCTTTTCCGGCGAGATGGCAGCCAACACCTACCATCACCAAGGGGTCAAAGTGGAAAATTTAGCGCCGGGGATGCAGGCTTCGGCCTGGGCGGTGCCAGATAGCTGGCTCATCGAGGGGATCGAAGCGAAAGACGGTCGCTGGCTCATCGCTGTGCAATGGCACCCGGAGCGCTACGTGATGGACGATTTGCCCCGGCCGCACGTCCGCCTATTCGAGAATTTTTGTCGGGCGATGAAAGCACGCTGAAATGCACGAGCCGTGGACCGGAATGGGGTACCTGTTGTTGGAACTTGGCGTGCTGCTCGTTATCTTGGGTGGATTGTTCTTGCTAATGGGATATATTCCCGGCTTAGGCCATCTTCCTGGCGATATTCGAGTGCAAAAAGGAAATGTCTCCTGCTTTTTCCCTTTAGCTACGATGATTGTGGTGAGTGTTATTTTGACTCTTTTGCTAAACCTGATCCTACGGCTGTGGCGGTAAAAAGCATATGCGCACGGAAGCTTTCGCTTACGATTTACCACCAGAGTTAATTGCACAGGAGCCAGCCACGCCGCGGGATGCTTCCCGTTTGCTGGCGGTGGATCGAGCAACGGGGAAGATGCAACATCGGCATTTTGCTGACTTGCCGGCATTATTGCGCCCCGGCGATTTGCTGGTGGCCAACGACAGCCGGGTCATTCCGGCCCGCTTGCATGCCCGCAAGCCCAGCGGTGGCCGCGTGGAGATTCTGTTGCTCACGCCGGTGGCGCCGTTGGTGTGGGATTGTTTAGTAGGAGGAAAACGAGTTCGTCCCGGCCTGGTGCTAGCCATCGAAAAGACAGATGGGATCACGGCAACGGTGGAAATAGAAACGGACGCTGGTGGACGGCGGCTGCGCTTTAGCGCTCCATTAGCAAGCTTTTGGGAAGAAGCGGGGGAAATGCCGTTGCCGCCATACATTCACCGCCAGTTACAGGAGCCGGAGCGCTACCAAACGGTCTACGCACGGCAAAAAGGGTCGGCAGCGGCCCCCACAGCCGGTCTACATTTCACGCCGACGCTCATGGCGCAGTTGCAGCAAAAGGGAATCGAACTGGCGTATGTCACGCTGCATGTTGGATTGGACACTTTCCGCCCCATCAAGGAAACGGAAATCGAAGCGCACCAGATTCATAGCGAGTGGCTCCACCTTTCGGCAGCGACGGCAGCCGTGCTAAACCGGGCTCGCTCCGCTGGCCGTCGCATCATCGCCGTGGGTACGACTACGACCCGGGTGCTGGAAAGCGTTACCCACCCAGAAGCATTGTCTGCCCCCACGGCGCTGCTTCCCTGGCCGACCGAGATTCCGCCAGAGGGACGAGATGGCGTGTTCCGGCCGGCACAAGGGTGGACTCGTTTGTATATCAGGCCCGGCTTCCAGTTCCGCGGGGTGGACGTGTTGATCACGAATTTCCATTTGCCCCGCTCGACGCTGCTGTTATTGGTGGCGGCTTTTGCCGGCAAACCGCTAATGGATGAAGTTTATCGTGTTGCCATAGAAGAGCGTTATCGCTTCTATTCATTTGGCGATGCGTGCCTCTTCCTGTAAAGTTAAGATACGAAAGCAAAGGCAAACAAGCCCCCGTTTAGCAGTTCAACTTTTCGTAGAAGGAAGTTGAACTGCTAATGGCTTGGCCATCTATTTGGGTAGGCAGCCGGGGGTGAGATCCTATTTTTCTGAAGGAGAATAATATATGGGTACAGATGATAAACCGTATCGAGTGATGGTCTTAGGATTAGACGGCGTCACCTGGGAATTGTTGGATCCCTGGGTAAAACAGGGCTTAATGCCTAATTTGGGTAAATTACGGGAAGATGGCGTTTGGGGAAATTTAGCTTCCACCGTGCCACCGTTCAGCGCTACAGCCTGGTCCTCTTTTGCCACTGGCATGAATCCAGCTAAACATGGCATTTTTGACTTCTGGCGCAAAGGCTCCAGCGACGATCCCAGCTTGTGGCGGCTGCCCATCAGCAGCCGGAACATCGGCGCACCGACATTGTGGCAGCGCTTCAGCCGCGCCGGGCGCCGAGTGGCCGTGATGAACGTGCCGGTTACGTTTCCTCCAGTCAAAGTAAATGGCCTTCTCATTGCCGGCATGATGACCCCTTCGGACGACGCCGCTTACACCCAGCCGCCGGCGTTAAAGGAGGAAATCCTGGCAAAATTCGAGCATTACACGCCGGCGCCTTTCGAAGCAATCACGCAGAGCAAAGCATTTCTCAAGAACGCCATTTACTGGGTCAAACAACGTGAGAAGGTGCACCGTTACCTCTGGGACAAGGAAAAATGGGACTTCTTCATGAATGTCGTGCAGGCGCCGGATGCCATCCAGCACTTTTTCATCACCTTTTTCGACCCCCAACACCAAGATTACAACCATCCACAAGCTGAGGGCTTCCGTAAATTGGCGTTGACTGCCTACAAAGAGATGGACGACATCATTGCCCAGCGCCGCGCGCTGCTGGATGATCACACCGTGCTCATCGTTATGTCTGATCACGGCGCTGGCGAGGCGCGCTGGTGGTTCAATCTTAACCTGTGGCTACAAAACCAGGGCTTGCTTGCGTTCCAGGAAATGTCCGGCGGTCGCTCTCGGTTAGCCAGATTGGGTATTACCGAAACTGGCGTGGCCAATCTGTTACGCCACCTGGATATCTTCCAACTACGGGGCAAGCTGCGCAACAAATTCCGCCGCAAACTGCGTCAAACCATTGACCGGGCTGTTTCGCCGGAGATCGATTGGGCACATAGCCGGGCATATAGTGGCAGTTTGACCGCTGAGGCGATTTACTTGAATGTGAAAGGGCGCGACCCGTTTGGCGTGGTGGAACCTGGGGAAGAATATGATCGCATTTGCGAGCAAATCATTACTAATCTGAAGGCGCTGCGCGGCCCGGACGGTGAGCCGGTGGTGAAAAATGTCTACCGGCGGGACGAACTCTACCAAGGCCCGTTTTTCGATCGCGCCCCGGACCTGCTGGTGGAAATTGGCTGGCAAAAATATCTCATCAGCGACCGGCTTTCTGGCGATAGTTATTTCGAGGAGATCGATTTCGCC
The DNA here is from genome assembly GCA_015486845.1 of Anaerolineae bacterium. Taxonomy (GTDB): domain Bacteria; phylum Chloroflexota; class Anaerolineae; order JAADDB01; family JAADDB01; genus WFQU01. The sequence continues at coordinate 12,565 of WFQU01000145.1, forward strand.
GCCGCCCGAGGACGCCACCGCCCGTTAGGCGTGCTGGTGGCATACGGCAAGCCATTTCAGCGCGGCGCGGTTTACAACGAAAGCCGACTCATCGATTTAGCGCCGACTATCATGCACTTGCAAGGCCTACCGGTGCCGCGTGCCATGGATGGTCGGGTGCTCAGCGAACTATTCGATCCGGCCTGGTTGGCCGAACATCCGGTGCGGTACAGCAATGAAGATGAAACGTTGGATGCCACCGGCGAACATGCGTACAGCGATGAAGATGTGGAAGCCATCACCGAACATTTGCGGGCGTTGGGCTACCTTGAATGAGTGAGACCGGTATTCCGGCATTGTCCATCATTATCATTAACTGGAACGCCGGCGACTATTTGCACGCCTGTTTAGAGCAGTTAGGGGCCGGCGCGTTGCCCTCGGCGTGGGAAATTATCTTGGTGGATAATGCTTCCACGGACGGCAGCGTGGAAGCAGCAATACGAGATTTCCCCGCTGTGCGTTGGCTGCAAAATAACCGGAATACCGGCTTTGCGGCGGCTAACAACCAAGCTTTGACGGTAGCTAAAGGGCGCTTTGTCCTTTTGTTAAACCCGGATACTGAGGCTGACCCGGACATTGTGCGCGCGATGATAGCTTATTTGCAAGAGCATCCAAAAGTGGGCATTGTTGGTCCCCGGCTAATGAGCAGCAAAGGGCGTTTGCAAGGGGGCGCTGCCGGTTACGACCCAACGCCGCAAACAATTTTTGACTACGCATTTTTCCTTTATCAAATCTTCCCACATAGCCGTCATTCCCTTTGGTTGGGACATTCCTTTTACGCCGAACAACGTCCCATCCGAGTGGACTGGGTTTCAGGGGCAGCGATGATGGTCCGCCGGGAGATTTTCCAGCAGGTAGGTTTGTTAGATGAACGGTTTTTCATGTACGTGGAGGATATCGAGTTTTGCCGAAGGGTGCGGGCAGCCGGCTGGCAAGTACACGTCCTGCCCATGTTCACCGTGATTCACCATATTGGACGCAGTGCCCGGCAACGGGAGGCGGCTTTTTATGCGGCGAATATCAAAAGCATGGACATCGACTACCGCCAACGCTTCCCGCCGCTAACCGTGCTGTGGCTGCACATTTTGGGCAGCATCGGTTTCTCGTTGCGCTACCTGCTTTATACGTATCTCTATTGGCGGCACGGCGCGCCGGTTTTTGCTGAACTGCGCCGCCAATGGAGCACTTGCGTGCGTACCAGTGTCCACTTGGCCGCGGAAACTTTGCACAGGTGGCTTTCGTGAACCATTCCCGCCGGGTTGCTCTGAATACCATTTCACTTTCCACGGCGTCGGCTGTGCGTATTTTGCTGGGCTTTTTCCTCACGGTTTATATCGCCCGCAGCCACGGCACTTTTTGGCTGGGACAGTACGGTATTTTGCTCTCGTTCATCAATATTTTCCGTGTTTTAGGCAGTTTTGGGTTGCCGCGTCTGATCACCCGGGAAATTGCCCGCCAGCCCCAACAAAGTAATGCCTACTTTTACAACGGTCTCCTGGTGCAAGGTCTGGCCGAAACGCTAAGCGCCGTGGTCATGTTTTGGGTCATTCAATTGATGCACTACACACCCGCCACGAAAGTGATGCTTGATCTGGCTGTTCTGGTACTGATTCCCAATATCTTCTACACCGTCGCAATGGCCGTGCTCAGTGGCCATGAGAAGATGCATTACATCACGCTGGCAGACACAGTAAACAGCGTGCTGCAAGTCGGGTTGGTGCTCTGGCTGTTGCCGGGCGCCGAGACGCCGACGATTCTAGCGTGGATCAAGATCGCCGGCAACGGCGTAGCCGCGTTGGTGCTTCTAACGCCATTGTTCCTTCTGCATTTAGTCGGCCGGCCACTTTGGGACATACGGGCGGCCAGAGTGCTATTGCGGCAAGCGTTGCATTTCTTCGGTTTTGCCAGCTTCAACGCGGTGCTCTTCCGCTTGGACACACTTATCGTTTCCAATTTATTAGGCGAATCCGCCACCGGCATTTACGAAGCGGCCAACCAGATCGTGCGGGTTTTCTTGGTGCTGGTCATAGCGCTAACCGACGCCGTTTTCCCGTTGCTTTCCCGCCTTTTCCAGACGGACCGGGAACGCTTCCAGCAGGCGCTGCGCAATACTTTGCAGGTGGCAACACTATTCTTGTTACCTGTCATTGCACTATTCAGCTTCTTGGCCACACCAATCATTTCATTCCTGTTCGGCCAAAACCGTGCTTTCCTCGCCTCTGCTTCGTTGCTACGTTGGTTAGTCTGGATGATTTGGCCAGCGCTATTCTACACGCTGCTCAGCCGTAGCTTATTAGCTGCTCACCTACAGAAAGCGGCCATGTTCATGGCTGGTTTTGTGGTTCTCTTTGGCAGTTTACTGGGCGGCGCGCTCTGCTTACGTTTTGGATTGTCGGCCATGCCAGCAGTTGATTTCCTCATTTATGCATTTGGTGGTGCTGTTTCACTACAAATCCTCCACCGCCGGGGCATTCGGCTGCAAGTGGGGTATGGCTTGCGCCGTCCCGCTGTAGCTTTGTTCGTTATGCTTTTCCTCTTTCTGCCATTATATTCCTGGTCCCCTTGGCTGGCCGCGGCCGTAGCGATGGCCGGCTATATTGGCACATTTTTCATTTTGGGCGGTTTCAATGCCGAGGAAAAGAGCATTCTCTCCTCTTTACTATCCCGATGATCGCATCAATGCTCCATGGCTTTGAGCATTCTATCGGGAGGAAAATACGTGCCGTCTTTATGGTTCTGAATGGAGCAGTGCTACTTCGTAGGCGTCGATGACCGCGTAAAGCACTTCCGAGAGGAAATCGTCTAAAACATCTCCGATTTGCACATCTGCCCTATCCGGGGGATGATCCGGCGTGCCCCTTGTTTCCAAAGTATCCAATAAAGAACGGCGGAAAAAGTTGAAAGCGCGTACTGTGTCTACCAAGGAAATGCGGTAGCGGACACTTTCTTGGCCATATAGTTGCCCCAATTGGCGGCCTCGTTGGATAATTTCTTCTCGACTGTTGGCTTTCAGGACATACTGAATTGAAAGTGCAAAAAGCTGCCGGCCTTCTTGTCGTTTGCGTTCGCGCCCGGCCTCGTCGAAAGCATAATACCAATGGGCAAGATGTGGGCCGCGTGTTTCAATTTTGCCCCTGGTATGCCCCAAGGCTTGCTGCATGATCTGATTCGTGGCAGTGGCTGTTGCCTGTTTGGCAGTGGCTGTTGCCTGTTTGGCAGTGGATGTTGTTTCGTCTGGCTGCTCTTTACTCAGGAAATGTGCTGTTTCTGTATCTTTCATGCCGTCGCGCAGGACGGCTACAATATCATCGTAACGGAAGCGGCGATGTCCGCCGGCCGTACGAAAACAATGGATATGCCCTTGGTCTGCCCAATGGCGTAATGTTGTTGCGTGTACGCCTATGAGCTTTGCTGCCTGCGATAAGCTTAACCATGTTTTATGTTCAGTTTGATCTGCCATTTTTCGGCTCCCTTGAAAATAGAACGCTAATCAATGCTAATCTCAAATATATTACGCCAGTAATATGAAAATCCCTCCTCCGAAAATAAAATGGGACGCAGATTAACGCTGGCTGCGCACACAGATAAAAACAATGGTCAAAAAATGGACTCCGTCTTGTCATGGCTTCTCTGAAAATAGCCCCCCCGGCCCCCAAAGAAAGAAAATATAAAAGATTGTTAGCCGTCATCAACCATCGCCATTCCTATTTTAGAAGTTCAACTTCTTGAAGA
>WFQU01000146.1 GCA_015486845.1 Anaerolineae bacterium
ACTGGTAAGTGCGCGACTCAGCGGTTCGCGGAAAGATCGGGCGGCCTAAATCGAGGTAATGGTCTCTAATCGCTGTTCCCGCAGTGTAAACCTCTAACACGCTTGACTTGCGCTGATCAGCAAGCCAATGTACAATTTAACTCGTGAAAGTATGCTAAAAGCTGCCGTCGAGACAGTCAGAACGGCGTTGAACACGACAAAAGCGTCATTTCACACCTCTGGAAGACCTCAAACGCCATTTCCGGTACCAAAACTTAGATGTCAGGTGCGGGCTAAGCCCCTCCGTCCCCGTTCAGAGAGAGAAAAGGGCCGGGAAATTAGTACTCCCAGCCCTTTTTGCGCGCTCAGTGGGACGATTACCCCGAAAACATCCTCTTTTGGGCCCCCACAGCGGGTTACTGGAAGCAGATCGCAGGTTCGACGTTACTTCTAGTGTTGTTCTTTACCCCGGCCGGCCCACGCTTGTGAATGCGTTGTTCATGTGAGTGATCATCACATCGTTTCAGCGTGCCGCATTTTGTCTGTAACCCACGTTGTGAAATAGATCATCGTTGCTGATTCTCCGATGTCACCTGAGATTGAACGCGTTGACGCTGTGTCATCCTGGTCATTCTATTCGCTTCCCCTGTGCAGTTAACGAATACCAGGACAACACACTTTCGAGGTCCCCTCAGTTCCTTTGCATCGGCCGTTCTTGTAATGTCATCGATAGGGTAACCACTTTTCCACTTCGCAATACTGTCACGTGTACAGTCTCCCCAACCCGCGTGTGCGTTTCCAAATAAATGACTAAATCCTGGAAAGAGTTGATCTTATGCCCGTCAATGGCTACGAGCACATCGCCCCCCACTGGCAGGAGAACACCGCCAAGACGTTTGACTTTTTGACCTCCCCGGAGCCCCGCCTTTTCGGCTGGAGAGCGGGACACAACCTTCAAGATGAGCAATCCATGCTGCGGCACTTTTATTCCCGCTTCCGACATCGCATTGGCCCGCTGAGGTGTCAGTTCCAGGAATTCTGCCCCAAGCCAGGGATGGCGGTAGTGACCGGTCTTGATCAGCTCCGGCACTACCCGTTTCACTGTGTTGATGGGAATGGCGAAGCCGATGCCCGCGTTGGCCCGGCTGGGGCTGATGATCTGTGAATTGATGCCGACAACCCGGCTTTGCAGGTCTAGCAAAGGGCCCCCAGAGTTCCCCGGATTGATGGCAGTGTCGGTCTGGATAGCCTGGCCGATGAAACGACCGTCGGGGCTCTTGATTACCCGCCCTAAGCTGCTAATGACTCCGAAGGTAAGCGTGCGATTCAGCCCAAAAGGATTGCCAATGGCTACAACGAATTGCCCAACATGCAGGATATCAGAGTCTCCCAGAGGGATAGGGCGTAACGTTTCTCCTTGGGGCTTTACCTGAAGCACGGCAAGGTCGTTCGATGGGTCTTTTCCAACCACCTTTGCGTCCATTGCCTTGCCATCGGCCAGGGTGACAACGATCTTGTCGGCGTTCTCCACCACGTGAAAATTGGTCACGATATGTCCTCTGCCATCGTACACGAAGCCAGAACCTGTACCTTTCTGAGGTACAGGATTCATGAAAAAGTCATACACCGTACTCTGGGTCGTGATGTTGACGACCGAATCCCCCGCTTTCTGGTACACCGATTCCACCTGTGCCTGCAGGCCTTTTGCAGCATCGGTCACGGAACGTGGATGGGATGCAGCGGGCATCGAAACAGGCGTCGCTTGGACAATGCTCTTGGCTATTACTCCAAGTGACGAGGCCGGCGTGAATCTAAACAGCAGTGCCGAAAACACAGCCAGGGCAGCAACAGATAAAATCGTGACGACACTTCGTTTCTTTGACATGATTTTCTCCGCAAAGGTTGTGATTGTGCATTGCCACCTCTGGAGCGTGCCTAACCTGGCGCGCTCTCAGAGGTGGGTTAGGCGATAACAAGCGTCCGTCGGAATGAAGATGTACAGTGTCGTGTCCGAACGCCTGGTTATCAGAGTTCCCGCAGCACTTTTGCTACCTCCATTTTGGCCAGGCGGTGGTTTGCAATCAAGGTGGCGATAGTCATTCCTACCAGGGCCAGCGCTAACAAGATGAACAAGGCGGCCCAGGGCACAGCCATACCTGCAGGCGGAATAGTGTAGAGCACTTTTAGCAGCGAGACAAAGATGCGTCCCAAGATTAGACCGATTACCAGACCGATGAGTACGCTAAGGGCACCCACAGTCAGTGATTCGGACCAGAGGATACGGCCCATTTGGGAAGCAGTGCTGCCCAGGGCACGCATGGCGCCAAACTCCCGTGCCCGCTCGTAAATCATGGCTAGCAAGAAGATACCTAATCCCAAAGAGATAATGATCACCGTGTAGAGCAATTCAATGCTACCCAGACCGCGCAGATTTAAACTGGTCATGGAGCTACCTGACGCCAGAATGGCCGTATCAATGTCCTGGGTTTTGATGGGGATCTGCTTCCCTATACTATTTTGCAGGTTAATCGCCACAACCTTGGGTGAACCACTGGTTTTGATCAAGAAGTAGTTGACCTTATCGTTGTGGGTCGTTTGCTGCATTAGCGTCTGGTTCATTACCAGGAAGCTATTCTGCTGGGTGGTGGGGAAAAAGCGGATGATGCCCACCGCTTTCAGCCGGGTTTCCACGTATTTCCCATTGCTGCTGGCCGTGTCCGGTAGGCGGATAATAACCGGATCTCCGGTCCGAATATCGTAAGCTGTTGCTAATTCATCGCTGACCAGCACGCCGTTGGGCGTGGCGGCCAGGTTGTGCATGGCTTGTGCCGCGGTAATGCCTACGAAGAAGCTATTTGCCGGTCGGGCAGCGCTGGCGTATGTTCGAGGGTCGATGCCGAAAACAGTTTGCAGGCTGGAGCCCACATAGGCTTGGGCGCGTTGTATAGGTGTGACGGCACTGACACCCGGCACTTTAGAGATCTTACTGGCAAAGGATGCTGTCTGCAAATGAGAACTGGCTGGTGTTAGTTTGACATCTGAACCCAATTCGTAACGAGCGTCCACGGCTTTTTGTACCTGGTAGGTGTGAATGAAGATGCCTAAGCTGATGCCGAAGGAAAGGGCCAGGGAGACGATGACCACCGCGGATGCGATTTGGGGCGCCCGGCGGGTTATGCTCTTGCCCGCCATATTCCCTAAATCCCCAAAAATGGCACGTAATGCTCCCTGGATAATACCGGCGCCCCGGCTGACGCCCCCGGCCAGCACCCGACTTAGCATGAGAGTCAGTCCGAGCCATAGGAAGAATGGTGCCAGGAAGACGAAGAATCCTAAAGAAAGGCTGGCTCCTTCGGCCCCTTCTATTGGCTTGAATCCTCCACCTTTTTGCGTCACCCAGAAAATGATAGCGGCGATGATCAGACTGGCTACGTCCAGGTATGATCGAGCCCAGAAAGGTCGTTTAGCTTCGTGCTCGGCCTGGCGCCGTTCTTGGGATATCTCACTGTTTAGGGTAGCACGGATAGGCAAGTATGTAGCGACCGCCGTCAGGAGTAGACCGGCGACAAAGGCGTAGAATGCTGAGCGGGTATAGAGCGGTAAAGCCGCAGGTGCTATGGCCGCCGTCCCGAAAAGCCCTGCTGTAGTGCCCAGTCCGGCCAACACTCCTATTATTGTTCCAACCAGGGCGATGAGAAAGCTGGTGATGCCCATGGTGAGCATGATCTGGCGCGGGGTCGCACCGCGAGAGCGGAGCAGCCCGATTTCTCGGCGCTGGGGGCCGGTGAGCAGATCAGTAGCGTATTTGGAAAGATAAGCGGCAAGAGCTACGCCCGGCATGCCCAAGAAGAGAAAAAGCAGCTTGGCCCAAAGAATGTCAGAGCGGGCCTTCTTAAGAGCATCCGCCAGGTTGTTGGTAATCTTGATCTCGCCGGGGAACTGCTTTTCCATGCGCCGCCGCAAAGTACTGACATAGATACTCGCTTTTGTCGGATCGGAGGGCAGCAGGCTGTGGTTTGTTTCTACGTGTAGTTCGTATTGTGGCTTTTGCGCCGGGATCGGTTTAGTATTAGCGTTGCTGGGTGCAGGCGGATTGGTCAATGGGGCGGCCAGATCGGCTTGCCAGCGTTTTGGTGTTATGAAAATGTCATAGGGCATGGGATTGAATTCCCCAGCATGAGCCGGGTTAGTGGCGGAGAACAAGAAGGAGGCGCTGGTGGGATCCACAATTCCGCTGACTTTAGCCTGATAGGGGGGCGCCATCTGAGCAAAGCTGATGGCAACCGTGTCGCCAATCGTGATACCCAGATTATTGGCGGCAGCCTGGCTGATGAGCACGCCGGAATTATCCGCCTTGCCGCTGAGCAAACGCAAAGCTTTGAAAGCATGATAGTAGGATGGTTGCAGGACGAAGAGCTTACCCGCTGCCGTGGTCTGGTTGCTTCCGGGCAAACTTAGGCTGGTAAAGTCGGCGATGATAACAGGTTCTACCTGTGTGACAAAAGGCTCCTTTTGTAAGGCGTTGATCACGGGTGCCATATTGGGTTTGGCCAGTGTAGAATGCACCTGCATATCCACCTTGACAGGCGCAACCGCGGTTTGGGTCATGCGCCGAGCTGATGCATCCACGAAAAAGAGGATGCCGCTGAACAGGCCTACGGCCAGCACCAGGCCGAAAAGATAAGTCAATGTGCGCCGCTGATTGCGGCCAATCAATTGCAGAGCATAAGTTAAGTAAGGCATAGGTTTCCCTCTTGATCAGTCTTGAATTCGGCCGTCTTGTAGACGGATGATACGGTGGGCGCGCGCTGCGTCTTCCGGAGCATGGGTGACCATCACCAGTGTGACGCCGTCTGTGCGATTGAGATCGGACAACAGGCTCATGATCTCGCCGGCTGTGGTGCTATCGAGATTTCCGGTAGGCTCATCGGCTAAGACAAGGTCAGGATGATTGGACAAGGCGCGGGCGATGGCCACCCGCTGCTTTTGGCCGCCGGAAAGTTCATCGGGCAGGTGATTGGCTTTGTCGGCCAGGCCTACTCTGTCCAGAAGTGCTATTGCTCGGGTGTGACGATCTTCCGCAGGAACGCCGGCCAGCACCATGGGGAACTCCACGTTTTCGGCCGCGGTCAGGTCTACCAGCAAGTCGTAGGATTGGAAGATAAACCCGACATGCTGGCGGCGTATTTGAGCTTTGTCTCGTTCCTTGAGTGCCGCTAAGTCCTTGCCGGCGAGCATGACATGCCCGGAGGTAGGGGTCATCAGGCCGCCCAACAGGCTAAGCAGGGTACTCTTACCGCAACCGCTGGGCCCGATGATGGCGACGAATTCGCTTGGCTCAATGGTCAAATTCACCTGACGCAGGGCATGAACGGTAGCGCCGTTCATGGAATAAGTTTTGGTCAGGTCTTGGGCATACAAAACAGGTTCAGTCATGGCTGGTCTCCTCGCTAATGACGCCGTCGGCGATGTGCAACACTCGTTGGGCACGGGCAGCCACGCGGCGGTTGTGGGTAACCACCAGCATGGTCATATTGCGGCGAGCATGCACTACTTGGAGCGTATCCATAACCTGCTCCGTGGTAACAGTGTCTAACTCACCGGTGAGTTCATCGGCTAATAGTAAATTCGGCTCGTTGGCCAGGGCAATGGCGATCCCTACCCGTTGGGCCTCACCGCCGGAGAGCTCATTGGCTTTGTGGTTCAGGCGTTCACTTAGGCCTAAATTGGTGAGCAATTGCGTGGCCTGCTGCCGGGCTGTAGATGCTGATGTTCCATTCCAGGTCATAGGTTGCATGACATTCTCCAGTGCAGTTAGGAAAGGGATCAGGTTACCAGTTTGGAAGACGACACCGATGTGTTGGCGGCGATAAGTGGCGCGTTGCGCTTCATCCATGCGGGTGATATCGTGCCCAGCGAGGATGATTTGTCCGGCGCTGGGGGTGTCCAAGCCGCCGATAAGGTTAAGGAGCGTGGTTTTGCCCGCGCCGGAGCGGCCCTGGATGGCAACAAATTCTCCAGGAGCAATATCGAACTCGGCGCCGCGCAAAGCGACGGTCTCAATGTCGTTTTCCTTGTAGATTTTGAAGGCGCCGCGCACAGAGAGCAAGGCGCCGTTGGTGTCAATGGTGCGAACTGTTCCTTTTGCTGGCATTTGTTTCTCCTTTACTTCCAGCTAAATCCGGCCAGGACTTTGTCGAAGATTTCGCTCAGGTCACCGTAATAAGCATAGGGCGCGATAAAAGTCACGTGGCCTAATTTGTTCGCGGGGCCGCCGCCGATGAAGACCTGGCTGGCAACAAACCTGAGCGGTTTGCCGGTAACCGGGTTTGTCCCGGCCTCGTACTGGTAAATGAGGCTAACTGCTGGCAAAGCGTGAATATTCCCTTGTTGAAGGGCCAACTCCTTGTAGCCTGCAATGCCATTGGCATGAGAAGCGTTTAGAGCTTGAGCGGCTTGTAGAGGCGTTTTCCCCTTGGCGTTAATAGCTTCCGCTTCGGCGTACCAATCCTTTTGACTGGAGCGCAGACTACCGGGGGTGCTGCCACTACCTTGTTTCCAACTGTCCACGAAGAGGATACTGAATTGCCCTTTAGTATCCTTAACTTTGACCATCCGTTCCTGCCCGAGGTGGGCGAGCATCATGGAGTTACTCGCCTGGGGGGCCGGAGGCAGGCCACCGGGGTTGATTAGCGTGGGACCCCGTGGGGCCTCGGCTCCACCGCCGCCGCCCTCCCCGCCGGCTTTTTCGCCGCTGGCCTTTTGCATTTTTGGCAACGGATTAGCCGGCGCGAGGGTGGGGGCAGAAGAAACCTGCTTGGGCGTGGGCTGTCCACATGCCACTAACATCGCCCCCATGATAAGCATTAAAATCAGTAAGAGCAGAAATTTTCGTTTCATGTTTTTGTCTCCTTTATTAGTATGAGGAATAGATTGTAGTGGGAGCACCAGTTCATCACCCACAGGTTTATTAGGAACCTCCGGCATTCTGGAAGCTGGTCCGGAACGAGAAATGCGATTCCTTCTTGTTTTCTGCTGCGATCGTTGCATCGGAAGACGTAGGTGAAGAGCAAGCCGGATTGTGGCTCTACTTAGATGCCTGGTCCATGGCCATCTGATTACCTGCGGGCAAGCTGTTCTTGTTATTGACCGTCATGTAGAAGAAATCGCGCCAGAATCGCTTTAGATAACGGTTGTCATCCTGGCTTTTCATAGTGCTAAACAACGGTTCCGTC
>WFQU01000147.1 GCA_015486845.1 Anaerolineae bacterium
ACTGGTTCGGGTTGAACGATGCTGCCCAGAAATTCGTGCCCGGTGAGGCAAATCCTTATTTCGATGTCAACAAACCGACCATGATTTTCGTCCACGGCTGGCAGCCGGGCATTTCTGCTTCCGATCCGCCGAATTTCACTTACGCTTGTCCGACCTGTTGGCCGCCGATTGCTGTAAATGTTGCCAACGCGTGGATCAACGCAGGCTGGAATGTGGGCATCTTCTTCTGGAACCAGTTTGCCGACGAGGGAATAGTGACCGATGCCGAAGCGAAAATCTGGGTGAGCAACGGCCCGAAAGGGATGCGCTGGCGCAAAGGGGGAGGCAGCTATGAAGATGCGCCCGCCGGAACGCCGGACGCCGGGGAGCTTTTCTATCAATCTTACGTGGCCGCCCTCACGGATCACCCGTATCAAGGGAGCGAAATCCGCATCGCCGGGCATTCGCTGGGTAACCAGATGGCCGTGCGGCTGACGAAGCTCGTCAGTGATGGTATCGCCCACGGCAATGTGCCGGCGAACTTGCTGCCCACCCGGGTGACGCTGCTCGATCCGTATTGGTCCATCGGCAGCAAAACGTATTTGAACGGGAAGAGCACTGCCGGAATGGTGCGCCAAGACGTGCAGGACTTGCTGCCACACGGCGTGCTTTTCGAGTGGTATCGATCGTCGCCGTTGACCGAAGAGCCGTACGGGGATGGCAATTTAGCGATGCGGCCCATGATGCTTTATGCTCGCATGCACCCGAATTTCGCGGCAGAAGGGAGCACGCACGTGGCAGCGTTCGGCCTCTATTTCTGGTCGTACGCGTGGCCGCAACAGCCGGATTGCAGCGGTGACGGCTGTCTGGCCGACGGGCCGATGTTAGCCAGAGTGAGCAACGCCCGGTTGGCGGCTCTGATGCGCGGCGATTACACCTGGGAGCAAACCAGCGGCATGAGCACGGCGACGCCGTCGGACGATGTTTATCACGCCACGGCAGTGCCCAATGCGCCGTATAACATTGCCGGACTGACAGCGTCGACGCAAAACGCGAAGGTGGGCGATCAGGTGAGCATTCTGGCCAGCGTGGTCGACAAGAACAGCAATCCGGCACCAGACGGGGTCGTAGTGGCCTGGCAGACCGACTTCGGTCAGATTGTTTCCGCTTCGACGACGCAGAACGGCGCGGCGGGGACGATTCTGACGGCTGACACCGCCGGCACAGCGCACGTCGTGGCCAAAGTCAAAGGAGAGAGCAGCTCCTCTGGCAAGAGTATTACCGTCACTTTCTCAGCGACACCACAACCCAAACGTTATTTCTATTTGCCGTTGCTGCTCAACGCGGAGTAGGGCGCACAATTGTGCCTTCTCATTCCGGCAAGCCGTAAGCCCAGAAGCGCACCGGTTCGTCGGTACGAGGATTTAGCACAGCGCCGTTCCGCTGCACCCGGGGCATGGTCAAGGCCTCGGTGGGACAGCGCGCCACGCAAAGCCCGCAGCCGAAACAGAGATCGGGGTTAAGAACCGCTTTCAGCCCTTCCATCCAAATGGCGTGGTAATGGCAGCTCAATTCGCACAACTTGCAGCCGATGCACGCATCCTCCACGTAGAGCGGCGGTGTGGAAATGGTGTGCGGCAGCAACGCTTGCCAGTGCCTGATGGCTTCTCCCCGGATGGCCGCTATGTCCTGCTTGTTGTGAGCGTTTAGCCAGCGGTCGACCTGCTCTGCCAAACGGCCGTACCAGCGCGCGCCGCGACGTATCGCTTCGCTGGTCACTTGCGCCGCCGTTGCCCCGGCCATGAACATCTCAACCGCGTCCTCCGGCCTGCTCACACCGCCGCTGCCGATGACCGGAACGTCCAGCTCTTTTGCCAGATCGAAAACGACCCGCAGCGCGGTGGGACGCAGCGAAACGCCGGAGAGCCAACCGTAGCCGTCGCCATCCAGCAGCGGTCGGCCTTGCTCGATGTCAATGGCCAATGTCGGCCCCAGCGTGTCCGTGGCTACCAACGCGTCCGCTCCGGCATCCACTGCCGCCCGGGCAACCGTCAGCACTTCGTTCTGCCCCCAGGGACTCAATTTGACCCAGACTGGCCCCGCGAAACTTGCTTTCGCGGCCTGCACAGCTTCCACCAGCGGCTGGGGATCGTGAGCCAAAAAGTGGCTGTGCAGCGCATTCTGAGCGCGAATCGTGGCCGCCGCGTCTCTCATGGGAGCGCGGTCCGGCCGTAGGAAGTGCGTGGCTAATTCGATACCGTCCGCCCACGGGCTTACCAGCGGCAAGAGTTGCTCAATTTCCGCGGCGTTGTAACCCAGGCTGACAATCAGGGGAATCCCTTCTGCGTCCGCAGCACGGCGCGCCGCCGGCAATTCTGTTTGCGCCCATTGTTCGACGGGAATAGCAGACCAGGCAGGCCGGCTCAGATAGCCGCCGTGAAGGGCTGCGTGGTCGCTATTATCCGGCGCGGGTAGGACGCTGATGGTGCGGGTGACTAGCCCACCGGCACCGTTGTGCGCTACCGCCGCCAATTTCTCGCCGCCGTCCACCTGTGGGCCGGCGCCGGGCAGGATCGGATTGCGCAAAGCTAAGCCGTTGATTTCGACGCTTAAATTAGCCATGGTATGCCTCCTGGGCCGGTAAAGCTGCCCCGCGAATCTGATTGACATTTTCGTAGCCGTGGTCGTTTAACCAGGTGTCAATCTCGGCAGCGATTTTGCCGTACACCGACGGCCCCCGCATGATGGCTGCAGTACAAACGCCAACCAGCGTTGCACCGGCCATGATGAATGCAATAGCGTCTTTACCATTGTTGATGCCGCCCACGCCGATAATGGGCAGGTCGACAGTCTGGGCGATATCGTACACGCAGCGCAGCGAAAGGGGCTGTAGTGCCGGGCCGGAAAGCCAACCGTATCCTTTGCCGCCCATGAGCGGGTAACCGGTCTCCACATCGACGCCGAAAGCGGGACCGAACGAGTTGGTGGCGCTGATGCCATCCGCGCCGGCCTCGGCGGCTGCCTGGGCTGCTGCTTTCATTTCCCGGCCCAGTGGGCTCATTTTGACGAAAATGGGCACATCCACCGCCGATTTGGCGGCATCGATAGCTTCGATCATCGGCCGGGGATCTTCGCCTAAGTAGTGCGTGGAAAGCTCGATGGCGTCGGCCCAGGGGCACACTTTCGGCGCTAACTGGGCAATCTCGGTGCCGGAATAGCCTAAACTGACGATGAGCGGGATGCCCAAACTATCCGCAGCACGCTTAGCCAGGTCGTATTCACGACTCAGCCAGCGCTCCGGCGGCAATTCGGACCATAACTCGGTGTTGAGGAAGCCGCCTCGCACGGTGGCCATGTGCGGCATGGGCACAGGTGCCGGGTCGACGGAGATCGTCTTGGCTAAGAGACCGCCGGCACCACCTTCCGCAGCTTCCTGCAGCCGTAGTCCGTCTCTGACGTTGGGGCCGGCGGACGGAATCACTGGATTGCGAAAGTGCAAGCCCAACATTTCGACGCGCAGATCAGCCATAGGGTGCCTCCGATCCGGGCCGGCCCAAATCACCGCGGCCGGCGAACTGTAGCGGCCGCTTGCCATCTGCCACGAATTGGGAGAGAGCCACCTTGATGTCACCCTCCCGGCCATCGTCTAATTGCACATGCCAGAAAGCCGGCGTTTCTTCTCCGGTCAACTGCGCTCGGAGAGTGTCTTTCACCGGCTCGATGACGCCGCCCCACCGGCCATTGTCCTCTAACCAGATTACCACCTGAGCAAGACCCAGCGGTTTCCGGTCAACATTACTGATACGAGCTAAATGTCGGAATGCTTTGACCAAAACAGGCCTCCTTCTCTGAAAAATGGAACGCTAATCAACGCTGATGTGCGCTGATAAATTCTGATCTCAAATACATTATGCCAGCAATACGAAAATCCCTCTGAAAATAAAAATGGGACGCAGATCAACGCAGGCTGCGCACGCAGATAAAAAATCAGGCCTTCTTTAAAGAAGTTCAACTTCTGCGAGAAGTTGAACTTCTAATCGACGGCGTTCCCCGCCCGAGCGCACGCGGGGGTCAAATCCCCGTGCTACGTCGCCAAGAAGCCCCCTGAAAGGGGGCTGGTGTTGAGCAGCCTCTTGGCAGCGGACGCAACCTTGGCGTACCCCGCCGCCGTACCGGAATCGAGGCTTTAGCCGGTGTTGACGCTGCCAAGCCGCCTAAAGGCTCAATGCCAGTCGTAAATTTTCATTTGCTGTGTTGCGCCGCAGGCTTATGCCGACTACCTCGAAAATAGCCCCCCGGCCCCCAATTCTGGGGTGGGTATTGCGGTTCTCCTCAAACCCTTCCGGAATGCGTTCCCTTGACTAAGCTGGTTAAGTGAATTAAATAGGTCACTGGTTGTCGCTTAGTGGTTGTCAAAAAATTATTTCCCTGTTTGGAAGTTCTCGAAACTTCTGCAAGAAATTGAACTTCTATTGGTTCTGATCGGTTATTTTCAGATGCTTGCTCAACGAGGAGAGCGGGCAAATAGCGTGGCGCTAAGGGCCGAAATTACAACAGCAAGTAGTAAATTTAGCAGGCAAATCAATATCGTCGAGAGGGCAAGCCCCGTCCCGCTGAAAAGAACCGCTGGCGAAACGCCCACTGTGCTATAGAAATCAGTGGAGGCTTTAGGTAGATGCGACATCAAGCCCGATGCGCCACCGAACCAGAAATACTGTCCGATTCCTAAAATGACCAGGAACAAGCCGCTCAACAGTCCGGCAATGAGCCCGGCCACGCCGCCCGTACCCAGTGCGATAGATGGTTGCTTCGGCAAGGGCAGCCAGTGTACCGTCAAATAGCCAACACTGATCCACACTAAGATGTCGACGAAAAGGAATAAACAAGTGCCGGCTAACGGTATTAACTTCAATGAGATTAGCAAACTGCTCACCACGGCACCGATCAAACCCGCTTTTATTGCTGCTTCTCCCATGATATTCCTCCCTGCTGCAATCTGGCTGCGGCCTAAGCACCGCACCATCCGTTGCTAACCATTTTATAGCACGACGGGGCCCATTCGTCAATTGATAGAAGTGGGGAAATCCGCCGGGCTCAAATTCTTGCAAACCCTAGCCGTGCACAAATGCCACCCCTTCTGGAAATAGCTCCCCGGCCCCCAATTTTGGGTGGGGGCTTCCTATAAGGTTGGGGAATAGGGAACGTTTTCAGCTACTGTGGTGTGCCTGTCTGCGTATCCGCACAGGCAGGCCGCTGGCCTATGCTGACTTTCTTCGCAACCGAATTCAGGGCAAGGTGTTTTATTCCATAATGTGCAATCATTAAGCTCTTCTCAAATAGCATAACCTGTTTGCCAAGTTACCCACTTGGCATATAATGGATGTGAAATCAAGGCGTCTAAGTTTTCCCAACAAAGGAGCGCTACCATGAAAGTCAAGCTGATCGCAGATAGCACTTGTAACTGCCCCGAAGCCTACCGCCAATTATTAGATATCGACATCGTGCCGGTGTACGTGATTTTCGGCAAGGAAAGCTACAAGGATTACGAAGAAATGTCTATTGATGCATTTCACCGTCGTTTGGCCGCTTCGAATAAAATGCCAACTTCGTCACAACCAACCCCCAACGATTTTGCTCAGGCGTACGCAAAAGCCCGCGACGAAGGATACAGTGATGCCATTGTCGTTACCGTCACGGCCAAAGCCAGTGGCACTTTTTCGGCGGCGAAATCGGCCACCGACATGGTCAAAGGGATTGATGTGCACGTGGTGGATTCTGGGGCAGCCTCCCTAATGATGGGATGGATGTTAGAGGAAGCTAAACAAGTATTAGACGGCGGTGGCAGCGTCGAGGATGCCCTCGCTGCTATGGAACGGATTAAAGCCAACAGCGCGATCATTTTTGCTGTCACGGATATTCGCCATTTAGCGTATAGTGGTCGCACTAAAGGGAGTGAACGCGCCACGCAGGCCGCCGTTAAACTTCGTCCCATCGTTAGCATTCAGGACGGCATTCCCCAGGCGTTGGGTCAGGAGAGGACGAACAAGGCGGCGTTGGGAAAAGTGCTTGCGCTTATCTCGTCGAAAAAAGGGACGCACACTTGGAAAAGATTGGCCATTGTGCACGCCGGCATCCCCGACGATGCGGCTGCCTGGGCCGAAGAAGCTAAGGCTGCCTTGGGCTACGATGATTCGGTGGAAGTGGTTGATTTCGGTCCGGGGCTGACCGTGCATTTCGGCCCTGGTATGTTGGGCGTGACCGGGTGTTGGCAGTAACTGGTTGCGTGCCCCGCACAGAATGGCACAAGACCTAATTTCTCTCATTGACAAGGAGCTACTATGAAAGTGAAATTGATCACCGACAGTACTTGCAACTGCCCCGAAAAATTCCGTCAAGATTTGGATATCGATGTTGTTCCGCTGTATGTTGTTTTCGGAGATAAAAGCTACAAAGATTACGTGGAGATGTCCGTGGAGGCCTTTCACCGCCGTTTAGCGGCCACTTCCGAGATGCCAACCACGTCACAACCTACCCCTGAAGACTTCGCACACGTTTATGAAAAAGCGAGAGCTGAAGGGTACAGTGATGCTATTGTTGTCACAGTCGGCGGCAAAATTAGTGGCACCTTTGCTTCCGCACGAACTGCTGCTGAACGCACAGAAGGAATCGGGGTTCATGTGGTAGATTCTAATAACATCTCATTGCTCATGGGATGGATGTTAGAGCAAGCCAGGCAGGTTTTGGCCGACGGTGGCAGCATTGATGACGCTATTGCTGCTATTGAGCGGATTAAAGCCAATAACATCAACGTTTTTGCCGTCACAGATATGCGCCATGTCGCTCACAGCGGCCGCATCCAGGGGTACGAACGCGCCGCACAATCAACGGTTAAGATCCGACCCATCATCAGGATGACGGATGGTGTTCCCAAAGTGATTGACCAGGGGCGCACTAATCGCGCCGCCTTAGAAAAGGTCTTCTCCATCGCTCTGGCTGAAAAGGGAGACTGTGCCTGGAAAAGAATAGCTGTTGTCCACGCCGGCATCCCCGACCAGGCCGCCCAATGGGTCGAAACAGCTAAGCGTGCTTTAGGCTATAACGGACCGGTGGAAGTTATTGATTTTGGCCCGGTGGTTACCGTCCATGTAGGCCCCGGAATGTTGGGCGTGACTGGCTACTGGGCATAATCGATGATCAATATTGCTTTAGATGCCATGGGCGGCGACTTTGCCCCATCTGAAATCGTCAAAGGCGGCATCATGGGAGGGCGAGATACCGGCGTCCATCTCCTTTTTGTAGGCCAGAGCGCCCTATTGCGGGAGAAGTTGGCGCAGCACGACCTCGCCGGCTTAGATTATGAGATTGTAGACGCGCCGGAAGTCATTGGAATAAGTGAATCCCCGGCGCAGGCGGTGCATCGCAAACGCAACGCGTCGATTGTTGTGGCTGCTCAATTGGTCAAGGATGGCATCGCCGATGCCGTGGTGACCATGGGACACAGCGGCGCTGCGCTGGTGGCTGGCCGGTGGATATTGGGCATGTTGCCCGGCATGGATCGTCCTGCCCTGCCTGCACCCTACTTGGGCATTCAGCCGGACGTGACGCTCATCGACGTGGGTGGCAATACAGACGTGCGTCCCCACCATTTGCTGCAATTTGCACTCATGGGCGCGGCCTACGCTGAAGCCGTGGTGGGTATCGCCTACCCACGCGTCGGCCTGCTCAGTAATGGCAGTGAGCCGGGCAAAGGCAGCCTGTTACTCAAAGAGGCTTTCCCTCTTCTGGCCGATAGCCCGCTCAATTTCATCGGTAATATTGAAGGCAATGATATTCCGGCCGGCAAAGTCGATGTTGTGGTGCATGACGGACTTTTGGGCAATGTCGTGCTCAAGCTTACCGAGGGGATCGTGGAAGCCTTGTTGGCAACCACAGTTCACAGGCTCCAGGAACGCTTGCCCACCGAAACCAACGCCATTCAGGCAACCGTTGCGGACGTTTTAGCCGCCAATCACTACAGCCGCTATGGAGCCATGCCGTTGCTCGGCTTGAACGGCTTGCTGCTGATCGGTCACGGCAAATCTAAAGCGCCGGCCGTGGCTGCTGGCCTGAAAATGGCACAGAAAGCGGTTGCCGGCGGTATTTTACCCCGACTGCGGGGTGCGTGGCAACGTGTGCAAAACAGCATATCTTAAGTCATTATAAACTGCGGCATAGGAAAGTGAGGGGAAAGTATGCCTTCCTCCATCCTGTAGCTATTGTAACATGCTTCATTAGGTTTCATCTTATTCGACGTGTATCTGCAGGCTACCCTCGCGTAGTAACTTTGTGATATAATTTTGGTAGCTATTCAGTCTATCTTGTCCGGCGCTTGGAAATCGCTCCAACCATCTCACAGCCTGCTCAGGTAGGTTAAATACCAGACACCGCAGGGCGATTTTGCAGACGTTGCTGTGACTTATAGTCTTTGGGCTTAGTGGTTACCAAATTTGTTAGTTCTTGGGTATGCCATAGATACTGTTGAGGGTATGAGCTTATGAAAGCACGAGACTCTGATAATTTGTGTGGCAAGGAACTTAAGAGATTGGCAAGTGTTGTCGAGACCAGCTGTGCCCTGGCCGAAAATGTGGATCTGGACTCTCTGCTACAAAGAATCGTGGACTCGGCGGCTGAGCTTACAGGCGCGAAGTTAGGCGGGTTACTGGTTTTGAATCAGGAAAATACTGGCTACGAGTACTTCAAGGTGACCGGATGCTCTAACGAACCGGATGGGTTTCCTACAGGAAACGGCATCCTTAGTATGCCTTACAAAGAAGGTATTCCTCTAAAATTAGATGACATACGTGAACATTCCCAAGCAGTAGGTACTCCCCCCGGACACCCGGAGATACAGGCATTTATAGGTGTACCTTTGCGCATCCGCGACAAAGTACTTGGTTCGTTGTTTGTGGGAAAAGGGCCGGGGAAAGGCGTTTTCTTCGATGAAGACGAAAACCTGTTGATGGCTTTTGCCGCCCAAGCGGCTCTAACCATCGAGAACACTAGATTATATGAACGCGCGGAGGAACTAGCCAGACTGCAAGAGAGGAAGCGAATTGCTGAATCCCTACACGAGACCGTTGTACAATATTTGTTTTCCATTGAATTAGAAGCTAGCAGGCGATTAGGTCAGAGAGAACCCTGCTGGCGAAAATCACTTACGATACAGCACTTGGCTGAGCGTGCCAGTGACGAGCTTCGCAGTGCCATTTTTGCCCTGTCTTCTACCCTGTCTGCCAACAAAAAAGGGTTATCAGTGTTGCTGAAGGATTTAATGCAAGAATTCGAAGAAACTTCTGGTATCCAGGCATCACTGCTACTTCCACCAAATTTAATAGAGACTTCGCCCACTATCAACGAAGCCATTTACAGAATTGTAATTGAGGCTCTCTCTAACGTAAAAAAACACTCCCACGCGTCTGTTGTAGTTGTTACACTTTCTTATGATAAATCCTTTTTATCGATAGCTATTCAGGATAACGGCCGCGGGTTAAATTTCAGAAAGAAGGCGGGGCCACATTTTGGATTACTCACGATGAAACAGGCAGCGAACAATGCCGGTGGAGAAATTGCTATTATAAACAATGAAGATGATACCGGCACAGTGATCCGAGCCACTTTTCCTCTGAATAAGGAAGAAAGCGAGAAATGAAAAAAATTCGCGTGGCGATAGTGGATGATCACTGGGTGGTAAGAGCTGGTCTGAGGGCTATTCTGGAAGCCGATCCCACATTCGAAATAGTCGGTGAAGCTTCCGGTGGCCGGGAGGGACTGGGCCTTCTGCGCGAGCAAAGCCCTGACGTAGCATTAGTAGACATAAAACTGCCGGACATGAGCGGTGCCGAGGTATGCCAGAGGGCTACAGCAGAGGGCATACCCACTGCTATAGTCATTCTTACGGCCTTTGTCAATTGGAAGCTGGTACAAAGCTGTCTCAGGGCAGGAGCCAAGGGCTACGTGCTGAAGGAAACGAGGCAGCTTAACTTGAGAGAAGCGCTTATCTCAGTGGCACATGGTGAGATAGTGCTTTCCCCTAAAGTAGCTTCGCTGGTTGCAAAATACGTGCAAGCTCAGAAGCAAACAGACAACGAATTAACACTTTCCGTGCGAGAAATGGAAGTATTACGTCTTATGTCGCAGGGGATGAGCAACAAGGAAATAGGAAAGCATCTCTTCCTCAGCGAGGGAAGAGTCAAGGACTATGTGAGTAGTATCCTCCATAAGTTAGGTGCCAAGAATCGCGTAGAGGTAATTTTGATAGCTGTCCGATCTGGGTTTCTCTAAAAACCATCCACTTGTATGCCCCAAGTCCATCTATATGGCTGTTGACACACGCCATTTCACACCTTATACTTTTTATTAGTAGAATTTGCGATTTTCTCACAGTCAGGTAACAAGCTATCAGGCTATCAGGAGGGTCGACTATGAAAACTGTTTTCGTAAATCCCGAGAAGTGTATCGGGTGTAGGCATTGTGAGGTGGCATGTGCAATTGAGCACTCCCAAAGTAAAGACCTGTTCAAAATGTTTGAAGAGGTGCCACTCTCTGAACCCAGGATTCACGTGGAAGTGGGCGTGGATTTTCTTACCTTTCCTAATCGTTGCAGACATTGTGACCCGGCACCATGCATGCAGGTTTGTCCGACAAACGCATTAGAAAGGGATGAAAAAACAGGCTCAGTTATCGTGAACTACAATAAGTGCATTGGCTGTACAGCCTGCGCGATGGCCTGCCCGTTCGGCATCATCCAGTTCAAGCAAGTCTATCAAGTGAAACTGGCACGGGAAGTTAATGCAAAGTGCGACAATTGCATTGAGAGGCAGAAAGCAGGTAAGGAACCTGCTTGTGTCGAGGCATGTAAAACAGGTGCACTGGAATTTGGAGATGTTAATGACCTAATTCGAGTCAGCAGGAAAGATTTTACTGTTAGGATGATCAAATCTCAGGGAACTGAAGTGGAAGTTCCAAAGATTCCAGTGAACGTCCAGTCCTTCAGAGACGTTATGGCACAAGTGGCTGCAATAGGCCCATTCCGAGAAGATTAGAAGGGAGGAAAAAATGTATATAGATCCGTTGGTCGCACAAAAAGAAGCAGAAAAACGGGCATTGGATAAGACCGACCAGGAAATCATTGAAAAGGCAATGCACGATGGTGTTGAAACAGCCTGGGATAGGCTTGCCAAGCAACAGCCCCAGTGTGGGTTTGGTCAACTGGGTATTTGCTGCAACCGATGCACAATGGGGCCCTGCAGGATTGACCCATTCGGAGATGGGCCGAAGAGAGGGGTCTGTGGTGCAACAGCAGATTTGATTGTCGCTAGGAATCTGTTAGATGACCTTGCTGTCGGTGCAGCGGCACACTCAGATCACGGCAGAGAAGTTTTGGAAGTTCTCTTGGATACAGCAGAGGGAAAATCGCAAGGATACCAAATAATCGACGAAGAAAAGTTGGGAACTATTGCTGCTGAATATGATATCGGGACGGAGGGGAAAAGTAAAGAAGAAATAGCAAGAGAAGTCGCTCTTGCTATGCTTGAAGAGTTCGGAACTATTAAAAATAGAATTCAGTTCGCAGATAGAGCGCCAGAAAAAACAGGAGAGATGTGGAAAGGGGCAGGCATTACACCACGAAGTGTCGACAGAGAAATTGTGGAAAGTATGCACAGAATCCACATGGGCGTTGGCGCGGATTATGCAAACATTCTGCTTCACGGGCTCCGCACCTCTCTTTCTGATGGGTGGGGCGGTTCAATGATGGCAACGGACGCCTCCGATATCTTATTCGGTACGCCTACCCCAAATAGTTCCTGGGTAAACCTTGGTGTTCTCAGCAAGGATGAGGTGAATGTAGTGCTTCACGGTCATAATCCTGTCCTTTCTGAGATGATTGTGAAGGCGGCAAACGATCCTGAATTGAAGAAACTCGCAGAAGAAAAGGGTGCAAAAGGCATTAACCTTGTCGGCATGTGCTGTACGGGAAATGAACTTCTCATGAGGCACGGTATTCCAATTGCAGGGAATATGCTCGATCAGGAACTTGCCATTGCAACAGGCGCTGTGGAAGTCATGGTCATTGATTACCAGTGTATCTTCCCGTCAATTACCGCGACGGCAAGTTGTTATCACACGAAGGTTGTTGCAACCAGTGAGAAGTCTAAGGTATCTGGTGCAATCTATAAGGAATTCAGGCCAGAGACAGCCTTAGATTCATCAAAAGAAATTATCAGAATGGCTATAGAGAACTTCCCTAATCGAAATCCGGACAGGGTGAAGATTCCTGACAAGCCAATAAAGATGATGGCAGGTTTCTCTGAAGAGGCGATCAGAAATGCGTTAGGCGGAAGCTACAAACCTTTGATTGACGCTATTGTCTCCGGCAAAATCAAGGGCGCCGTTGGCGTAGTAGGGTGTAACAATCCGAAGATTAAACATGATTATGGACATGTAATGCTCGGGAAAGAGCTTATTAAGAGAAATATTTTGGTAGTAGAGACAGGTTGTGCCGCTATTGCAAGCGGGAAAGCCGGTCTGCTTCTTCCTGAGGCGGCGGATATGGCCGGAGAGGGGCTAAAATCTGTCTGTAAAGCATTAGGTATTCCGCCGGTGCTTCATATGGGCTCCTGCGTTGACTGCTCGAGGATCCTCATGTTGGGTGCAAATATAGCCAAAGAGTTGGGCGTGGGTATTGAAGACCTACCACTTGGTGGTGCAGCACCTGAATGGTATTCTCAAAAAGCAGTATCCATAGCGTCATACTTTGTTGCTTCGGGCGTTTATACGGTGCTTGGCATTCCTCCAAAGATCTTTGGCAGCCCCAACGTTGTTGACCTGCTTACAAATAAGCTCGATGGAGTAGTTCATGCTACATTTGCCGTAGAGCCCGATCCTGTCAAAGCGGCAGATCTCCTTGAAGCGGCGATTGAAAAGAAGAGAAAGGCATTAGGCATATAACCTGACACTGTAAAATGAGTGTAATGGCGGAATTACGAAGGTTGATTCGAAGTGCCAGCCAGCAGGCCATGTTTGCTAATTGTTGCGAGGGTGTTTGGGTGGATTGCATTCCCCCAAACACATCCTCCTAATTGTTTTTCTTGGCAAGCGATGGGTATTGACGCATGCTTGATGTTTATTGCCGATAAAGTCTAACAATGTCAGAATAACGAGTTTGATGTTAATTAACAGATGCTGGTGAGTCTTGATCCGGACGCAGGTTTACGCTGATTTTCTTAGCTAATTTTTCGGAAATCTTCAAAATCTGCGTCCTATTTCTGCACCTTGGTACAATGATGTCAAGAATTGCCAGGAGTGGATCATCGAGGTGGTTGAGGCCCTCGTTCTCTTGGAGGAGAAGATGGATCAACAGAAACTGGACAAGATTATTTCGCGATACACATTGCCTTCTGGAAGGCTATTAGGTATCCTGGAAGAGATACAAAGGTCAGAAAGATATCTGCCACGAGAAGCCTTAGAATATGTCTGCCAAAAAATAGATGTTCCTCTATCGAAGCTATATAGCATTGCCACATTCTATTCCTTTTTTAATCTTGAACCAGTAGGAAAACATGTTATTACGGTATGCATGGGGACGGCGTGTCATGTAAGAGGTGCCCCCCGTATTCTTGCAAAAATGGAAGAGTTATTAGAAGTCAAGCAAGGTGGGTCCACCCCGGATGGTAAATTCATGCTTACGACAAAAGACCGGGCTTTTACCATAAATACAGCTCGTTGCTTTGGAGCATGCAGTATGGCACCTGTAGTAAGAGTGGACGGGAAGATATATGGGTACAACACGCCAGAGGGATTACCCAATATTTTGCGGCAATATGGCTGGAGGAGAGAATGAGGATTACAACAGAAGAAGAATTAAATAGGGTGAGAGAGAATGGGCTCGCAAAGATTTTTCCCGCTAAGCCTCGCATTGCTGTAGGACTTGCAACCTGTGGTATTGCAGCGGGGGGAGATCGCGTATTCCAGGCACTGAAAAACGCCGCTAAAAATAAAGAGCTGGATGCGTATTTCACAAAAGTAGGATGTATAGGATATTGCAAAGAAGAGCCTTTAGTGAATATTAGTCTACCTGGAAAACCTCTTGTGATTCTTCATAGAGTTTCTGCGGAGGATGCGGAAAGAATTATCGATGATATTGCAATAGGTAAGGTAACAAAAGATAAAGCACTCTGCAAAATAGAGGAGTGGAACCATATCGTTAGTGGGAAAATACGATATGGTAAGGGGTTTGACGATATTCCTCAGTATGGTGAAGTTCCTTACTTCAAGAAGCAAAGAAAAATCGTGTTGAGAGATGCTGGACTTATCAATCCAGAGGATATCGAGGAGTATATTGCTATTGGTGGTTACTCTGCCGTATATAAGGCATTGAGGAAAATGAGTCCCGTTGAAATTATCAACGAGGTTAAAGCATCTGGGTTGAGAGGCAGGGGCGGCGCAGGTTTCCCTACCGGCATAAAATGGGAATTTACAAGGATGGAAAAGAGCGATAAAAAATATATTATCTGCAATGCGGATGAGGGTGACCCCGGTGCGTATATGAACAGAAATGAAATGGAAAGTGACCCTCACATGGTTATTGAGGGAATGATAATAGGCGCGTATGCAATTGGGGCGACAGAGGGTTATATATACGTTAGGGAAGAATATCCTTTAGCGGTAGAAAGACTTAAGATAGCAATACGACAAGCAAGAGATTATGGATTGCTCGGAGAACATGTAATAGGAACAGATTTTTCATTTGATATTCACCTTACAGATGGCGCAGGTGCATTTGTCTGCGGGGAAGAAACAGCGTTAATTGCGTCTATTGAAGGAAATCCAGGCAGGCCCCGCCCTCGTCCACCGTTTCCTGCCCAAAAAGGCCTTTGGGGGAAACCTACGAATATCAATAATGTGGAGACTTGGTGCAATGTACCCCTAATTATCAATAGAGGTGGGGCGTGGTTCTCGCAAATCGGTACAAAAAGCAACACGGGGACAAAAGTTTTTTCCCTGGTTGGAAAGGTGGAAAAAGTAGGACTTGTTGAAGTACCACTCGGGACGCCTATAAGAACTATTGTCTATGATATAGGCGCCGGTGGCATAAAGGGCAGGAAAATTAAAGCAGTTCAGACAGGGGGCCCTTCAGGGGGGTGTATCCCGGCCTCACTCTTTGATACCCCAGTAGATTATGATCACCTAAAAGCAGTCGGCTCTATCATGGGCTCTGGCGGCATTGTCGTCATGGATGAGAATACCTGTATGGTGGATGCTGCTAAGTATTTCATAGATTTTACAGTGGATGAATCATGCGGGAAATGTGTCCCTTGTAGAGAGGGGCTCGCACATATGTATTCAACGCTGGATAGAATTACCAAGGGCAAGGGAACGCTTGATGATCTTAATGTTCTCGAAGAACTTGGGAATACTATAAAAGCCACATCGCTTTGTGGGCTTGGGCAAACAGCCCCCAATCCAGTGCTTTCCACACTCAAATACTTCAGAGATGAGTATATAGAACACATTAAATACAAAAGGTGCCCGGCTGGTGTTTGTGAAGATATTGTTTACGCGCCTTGCCACAATGCTTGTCCTCTCGGACAAGATACACCTTCTTATATTGCCTACATTGCAGAGGGTAAATTCGATAAGGCACTGGAAGTCATAATGAGGACGAATCCTTTCCCTCGCATTCTGGGGCGGGTTTGTGATCATCCTTGCGAACTGCACTGTCTTTCGGGTGAGAGCGGTGAGCCTATTGCTATACGTGCCTTGAAACGATTTGCGGCGGATACAGCCGAGTTTCCACGCATAGAAATAAAAGAGAACAAAAAGAAGAAAGTAGCGGTTATCGGTTCTGGCCCGGCCGGATTGAGTGCTGCCTATTTTCTTGCCTTGAAAGGATATAATGTAACGGTTTTTGAATCATTGCCATTTCCTGGAGGCATGTTGCGAGTGGGGATACCTGAATACAGGCTGCCAAGGAATGTGCTCAATGAAGAGATTAAAAGGATTGCGGATTTAGGCATAGCGATTAAAACAAATGTAACCGTTGGTAAAGATATTACTATTCCTGGACTCTTTGCGCAGGGATTCGAGGCAATGTTTATTGCAGTAGGTCTCCATAAGGGTGCCAACTTGAACATCCCCGGCGAAAACGCTAAAGGGGTTGTAGATGGGATCAAATTCTTGCGCGACATTGCGATGGGAAACAAGGTTGATCTTGGCAAGGAGATATTTGTCGTTGGCGGTGGCGATGTAGCGGTGGATGTCGCGCGTAGCGCTTATAGATACATAACAATGGATGTTGCCAAAACAGCTTGGAGACTGGGCAGGGAAGTTAAGGTGCACATTATCTATCGGCGCACGCGCAGGGAAATGCCGGCCATAGCCGGGGAAGTAGAAGAAGCTCTATCTGAAGGTATTGACGTTCAATTTCTGACAAGCCCAACTCGTGTTATCACAAAGAATGGGAAAATCGAAGCGGTTGAGTGGGTGAAAATGCGGTTGGGAGAAACGGATAAAAGTGGACGCCGTCGTCCAATACCAATCGAGGGTTCAGAATTCATTACTCCTGCGGATACCCTCGTCGTCGGCATCGGTCAGAAACCCGATTTAACCTTTGTTGAGGGCATAGACGGATTAGAAATGATTAAGAATAGTATTGTAGTTGATACGGATACGCTGTCGACTTCTATGAAAGGTGTGTTCGCTGGCGGGGATATTGTCACCGGCCCATCAACTGTGGTAAAAGCCGCAGCAGCGGGTAAGACAGCCGCCGAATCGATAGATAGATATCTGCGGGGTATTCCTCTCCAGAGACAATATGAAGTGCACTTTCCGACAGAGAATGTTCCTACATTGCAGTTCACCGTGAAGGAATTAGAGGAACTCGCTGTACAGAAAAGGGTGAAACCAAAGGAATTGCCTATTTCTGAACGGACAGGGAATTTCATGGAAGTGGAAAGAACCTTAACGCCTGAAGAGGCTATTAAAGAAGCGCGTCGATGTTTGCGGTGTGACGTTAGGGAGGCATAATGGCACAAAAATTTGTTACTATACAGATTAATGGGAAGGAATATGAGGCAAAAGAAGGGGAGTCAGTCCTATCCGTTGCAAACAGGGAGAATATAGATATTCCTGCACTCTGTCACAATGAGGCGCTGGAACCCTATGGAGCTTGCAGGCTCTGCATGGTCGATGTGGTTGGAGGTCCCACGAAAAAGGGGATGACGACATCTTGTACATTGAAAGCAGCGGACGGATTAGCAGTTATTACCGATACAGATGAAATAAAAAATCACAGGAGAGTGATTTTTGAGCTATATCTTGCTCAGGCTCCTGGTTCAGAAGTTATTAGAGATATGGCTGCTAAGTACGGCGTTACAGAGACACGATTTGAAAAAAAGATCGTGCCTTCGGACCCTCTTGGAAACAAGTGCATATTGTGTGGTCAGTGCATCAGGGTATGTAATGAAGTAATGGGAATAGGTGCAATCAATTATATTGGGAGAGGTTCCAATACGAGGGTGAATACGCCTTACCTGGAACCGACTTCGACTTGTATTGGATGTGGAGCATGTGCAGATGTCTGTCCCACTAATGCTATAAGAATTGAAGATATAGATGACAGGCGAGTTATGAAATCGTGGAGTAATACGGCGGTTCAGTTGAAACAGTGCAGAATCTGTGGGAAATACTATGCGCCTAATCCACTTGCGGACTATGCGTATGAAAAGATGGACCCGCAGCTCAAAGAAGAGCTAAAAGACGTGTGCCCCGATTGCAGAAGGAAGATTGTTTCTAAGCAAGGAGTCTTAGCTAAAAAAGGAGAGATAACAGAAAATGCTTGAGGGTGAAGAAAGAAGAGGAAAAATTTTTGGTGCAGCAAATGAAATAAAGAATAAGACGCGCAAGCGGCAAGAAAAGGGATTTAGAGTTGTTGTAACTGGCAAAGGTGGCGCGGGTAAAACTACCGTGACCGCTATGCTGGCACGCATGTTAGGCAGGAAGGGCTATGGCGTGCTGGCCGTTGATGAGGACCCACAGATGAATCTCCCCTACGCGCTAGGCTTAGAGGAAGCGCAGTCAGATAAGATCGTACCGTTGACCAAGAATCTGGATTATGTCGAAGAGAAAACGGGAGCCAGGCCCGGCGAGGGATGGGGGCTTATGTTACGGATCAACCCGAATGTAAGCGACGTCGTAAACCGGTTCGGCGTACAGGGCCCCGACAATGTCAGCATGTTAATTATGGGTACTGTGATACAGGCTGCAACAGGGTGCCTCTGCCCGGAGAATGCGTTGCTGGATGCTGTGGTGAAATATATCAATCTCCGAGAGGGAGAGGTCATCCTGATGGACACACAGGCCGGCGTGGAGCATTTTGGCAGAGCGCTGGCCCAGGGCTTCCGTCAGGCAGTGATTATGACGGATGCTACATTCAACGCTATGCAAGTAGCTTTCCACTCTGCTAAATTGGCTAACCAGTTAGGCATCCCGTACATTCATTTAGTGGTAAATCGTGTGCGCGGTGAAAAGGACGTCCAGAAGGCGAATAGCAAAATTCCCTCTGGCCTATTTACCACCATACATTACTTTCCTTTCGACGAGAGTTTGTTGGATTTTGAACCAGATGTAGGACCACTGCTTGATATGACTCCCACATCGCCGTTGGTGGAGAAAGTTGGAGGCCTGCGAGATGACATCGAGAAGTATAGCCTGAGCAGTTAATTTGAGAGATATGGGCTCTGGATAAACGTTATTGCTATAGCTGAAATGCCATGTTTCCAGGCAGATAGAGCAAGCTTAGTAATCCGCCCTACACGAATTTGCGCTTCTTGCTGGGGGCGCGTATAATCTTGGCGTTTCTCTATTGCAACTCTTTGCAAATACTACTTCATGCATCAAGATGGGTGTAAATGTGATAAAGCCGGATTGCGAAAAGATACTCGGTAAGCTGCGGGAAAAGAGATTCCGAATTACCCCGCAGCGTAGGCGCGTTCTGGAGATCTTGTGCGAGGCCGATGGCCATATCAGCGCCAATGAGATATACGACCAGGTGCAGGCCTATAACCCCCAGGTCAATCTATCAACGGTTTACCGGACTCTGGAGTGGTTGGAAAGCGCCGGCGTGGTAACACGCTCCGACCTGGGGGAAGGACATGTGATTTACGAGCTGGCGGCTCGCGGCCTGCACCATCACCTGGTCTGCGACCGCTGCGGAGCGATCATCGAAGTTGGAGACGAGATCCTGGATCCGCTGAGAAAACTCCTTCTGGAGCGCTACGGCTTTCAGGCGGAGATAAAACATCTGGCGATCCACGGGTTATGCAACAATTGTAGACCACAGTTGTAGACTACAGGGAAGCTAACGAAACACTGACAGGAGGGGGGGCTATCTTTTTTTGTGCTTTGCTACTGCAAGTATTCGTATATACTATTATTCGCAGAAAGGAATGTATGCAGACGGTGCCGAGACACAAAATGAGGCTGGCCGCCTTGAGTATTTCTCGTACAGCGATCTGTGTTGAAGGAGATTAGAGAATGGCAAGATTGATGAATCCAAGGAAAGAAATTGAGGGCCTCATCGCTAAAGGAGATCTGGAAGGGCTGCTCAGGAAAGTGGGTGAGCTGCACGGCCATTTTTGCCCCTATCTCGCCCTCGGCGTCAGGGCAAGCTACATCGCCCTGAAAGCCTTGGAAGTTGCGCGGAGCATGGGGATGGAAGAACTGGTTGCCATTGTGGAGACCAACAACTGCTTCAGCGATGGGGTCCAGATGGTGACCGGCTGCACCTTTGGCAACAACGGCCTTATCTATCGCGACCTGGGAAAGACGGCTGTGACGGTGGCCCAAAGAGATAGCTCTGCAGTCCGCGTCGCCCTCAAAGCCGAGTATGTAGATAGCTTTGGTGCCAGGTACCCTGAGGCCAGTGCCCTGTTCGAGAAGATCGTCGTCAAGCATGAGGAGACAACCCCGGCCGAGCACGAGAAACTAATGGAGCTCTGGACCGAGAGCTCGTTCGACCAGTTGAAGCTGCCGGAGGAGAAAGTTTTCAATGTCAAGCATATCAAAGTCGAGGTGCCGCCTTTTGCCCCCATCTTTGCCTCGGTGAAGTGCTCCGTCTGCGGCGAGAATGTCATGGAGACGAGGGCGAGGGTGAAGGATGGCAAGCCCATCTGCTTAGAATGCGCCGGCGCCGAGCACTACCTGCTCGATGGATCGGGAATCTCGGTATGGAAAGAAAAGTTGCTATAGAGAGGACGTTGATTTTGACTGCTTTTCTTGTTAGTGACAATGACCGGTTCTTAAATTCTAAGGACGAGGAGGTGTTATGTTTCTCTCCCCGGGCCAGCCCCCACAAGATGCCGGGGATCCCTCAGTTTGCCAAGCGGGAGGCGGAGCGGAGCCCCCATCCCAAATACATTATCTGAGGTAGAAGCAACAGGTTCTTGACATTCAGTTGAACCACTTAGTTGTTATCAGAGTTGTTATCAGAGTATCAGCTTATTTCGTTCATTTTCTAAGTATAGCATCAAGTATAGACAGGAAAGGGGTATGAACAATGTCCATGATGAAAAAGCTTGGTATCGTCAAGGTCACAGTTTTCTTGGTCTTACTGGCAACTCTTGTAGCGAGCTGCGCGCCTAAGGCAAAAGAAGCGAAAAATGTGCTTGTCGTGGGTGAGATGTGGGCCATCCGTGGTGTGGATCCGGCCAAGCGCGGAACTACGGTTAAAGAAAAGGCAATGATTGTGGAAACGCTGGTCGGTGCTAATCCGGACTTCTCCCTCAAACCGGAACTGGCCAAGTCCTGGCAGCGAATAAACGACACGCAATGGAAGTTCGAGCTAAGAAAGGGTGTGAAGTTCCATGATGGAAGCGAGTTAACGGCTGACGCGGTGAAATGGTCTATCGAGAGGACATTGAAGGCAAATCCTTCGGTGAAAGCATTGACCAAAATCAAGTCTATAAAGGTTCTCGATAAGTACACGCTGCTGTTCACGACGGAGGAACCCTACGCGGCTTTTCCTGCATCATTGGAATACCCAAACACGGCGATAATAAGTTCCTCCTCCGAGATGGACAAAAAGGGCACTATTACCAAGCCAGTGGGGACAGGGCCTTTCAAGCTTGAGAAATGGAACACCGCGACAGGCACGCTTAATTTAGTCAGAAACGATGCTTACTGGGGAACGAAGCCCAAGCTCAAGAAAATTATAATAAGAGGGATCCCGGATCCAGCATCTCGGTCTATGGCTGTAGAAAAGGGCGAAGTAGATTTTACCTGCGATGTTCCCTATAACGACATCGAACGTCTGAAGACGACACCAGGTCTAAAGGTAGAAGTGCATCCCACTGCTCGGGTTTACCAACTAACCTTCGGTAAGCTCGCGGGCACGCCATATGAGGATGTGCGCGTGAGAAAGGCAATAAGCTACGCAATCGACCGCACCGTAATAAGCGAGAGAACACTACACGGCGCTGCCGATCCGGCTGTCGGCCCGGTGATGCCTGCCATGGCATGGAGCAACAAAAAGCTTAAGGGATATCCTTATGACCCTGAGAAAGCGAAGAAACTGCTTGCTGAAGCCGGGTGGAAGGACATTGACGGAGATGGGATATTAGAGAAGGGGAGTGAGAAGTTCAGTGTCACTTTATACACATACCCACAGAGACCCGGACTCCAGCCAATGGCTGAAGCAATCCAGGCCATGTTGAAGCAGATAGGCATCAAGGTTAACGTCAGGGTCATGGATTACAGTGCCATAAAGAAGCATATGACCGACCGCGACATGAAGCTTTCGGCGTACGCGCTGGCAATGGTCCCCGATCCAGACTTCTATCTCAGGCGAACATATTACTCTAAGGGAAACTACAATACATGGGGTTACACTAACCCGAAAATGGATGCATTACTTGGGGAAGGGCTGAAGACTCTTGATAAAGATAAGCGGCAGGGAATCTACGACAAGGTGCAAGAAATGGCGCTTGACGACGTGCCATTAATTCATGTGGCTTACTACAAGGTCGCTGTTGTCATGCGTGACTACGTCAAAGGCTTTGTGTTCAACCCCGTGGCGCACGATTATATGTTGAATCCTGAGATGTACGTGGAGAAGTGAAATTTATCTACCGGGAAAGTTTCGGCAACTTTCCCGGTAGATTCCCTTGCCCGAAGGTGTTTACAGCGTGCAACACGGAAAGGCTCATGGGCTTTGAGGAGTTAGCCATGCTCAAATACGCAGCAAAACGTTCTGTGATAGCGATATTTGTGGTGTTTGTAGTAGCGTCGTTCACCTTTTCCCTCCTCTCCATTATGCCCGGTGAGACGCCAGTCGCGATTATCCAAAGCGTGCTCGTTGGGGATCCTGAATATAACCCTTCTCAAACGGAGATCAGGGCTACAGAGCAGATGTATAATCTCGGCGATCCGCTGTGGGTACAATACCTGCGCTGGCTTCGCAATGCGCTTCACGGTGATTTCGGAACATCTATCTATTCAGGAAGGCCCGTATTTGATGAAATATTGGTCAGGTTACCAGCCACGATTGAATTAGCGGTGGCCGCTACAGTCATATCCATATTGGTTGCTATACCCGTTGGTGTGATCTCTGCAGCTAAGCAGAACTCAATGTTTGACTACTTGAGCATGGGCTTCGCAACGTTTTTCATTGCCATGCCCAGCTTCTGGTTAGGGCTTATTCTCATCTTAATATTCTCACTCTCTCTAGATTTGCTACCGGTGGCGGGATATGGAGGGCTTCAGCATCTAATACTTCCAGCCGTGACGCTCGGCGCGGGAATGATGGCGGTGACAACCCGGTTAACAAGGTCAAGCGTGCTCGAGGTGCTCCGTCTGGACTACGTCAGGACTGCAAGAGCTAAGGGGGTAGGCGAGAAAGCCATTTTATACACACATGTTCTGAAGAATGCAATGATACCCGTTGTCACGATGGTTGGGTTGCAGTTGGGCTTTCTATTAGCTGGCACGGTAATCGTCGAGACTATTTTTGCTTGGCCAGGCATTGGAAGACTTCTAGTTGATTCGATAGATGCACGGGATATACCTATGATTCAGGGGTGCTCTGTTTTCATGGCAATTATGTTTTCACTGGTCAATTTGCTTGTGGATCTTTCTTACTACTTTCTCGATCCCAGGGTGAGATATGATGAGAAGTGAGATCACGTACCGGTTTAGGCGAGGTGTTATTTCATTAGAGAGACCGCATTGGCGTTTGTTTCAACAGATTCCAATGGTAATAGGCCTAGTGTTGATCGTGGGGCTGATTTCTGTGGGGGTTTTCGCTCCCTTGTTGAGTCCATACAATCCGATCGGAGTGGATCTACACCACAATATAGTCTCTCCTTACTGGCAGCACCCGTTTGGAACTGATAACTTGGGGAGAGATGTGCTCAGCAGAGTGATCTACGGTACAAGAATTGATATCCCCGCGAGTCTTTTCATTGTAGGAATATCTGTTCTCGTGGGAGTGTTTTTAGGAACATTTGCAGGTTACTATGGCGGCATTGCCGATAAAATGCTCGTCGGCACGATGGATGCCTTTTTGGCGTTTCCTGACATAATATTGGCGCTGATAATCATCGGCGCTCTTGGTCCTGGGATGTCCAACACGGTGCTCGCTTTGTCATTTTCGGGGTGGATCAGATATGCGAGGGTCTCGAGAGGTATGACCCTTTCTATTAAGGAAAAAGGGTTTGTTGAAACAACGAAAGCGGCCGGGGTCAGCGATTCCTATGTTATTACGCGCCACATTCTGCCAAATGTCATGGCGCCCATATCAACGCTGGCAACGCTGCACGTCGGGCATGCAATTCTGTCAATCGCCGGCCTGGGCTTCCTGGGATTGGGGGCTCAACCGCCAATGCCGGAATGGGGAGCGATGCTCTATGAAGGGCGTGTGTTCCTGAGAGGCGGATGGTGGCTCTCGATATTCCCTGGCCTGGCGATAATGGTGACTGTACTGGCATTTAACTTGCTTAGCGACGGGCTGCGAGATTTCCTTGATCCTCGCTTAAGGAGGAATTACAAGACAGGGTTACATTGAAAAAAGCGCCGATGCTGTTAAAGAGAGGAATGAAGTGGGGGAAGACGATGTCTCCATCTTATTTATCACTCAAGATCTATGGTGCTGCTGGTGACGTAAGCCGTTTAGTTGGTCAGCTTTGCCGGCTTGAGACCAACATAGGATGTAATGATGGAATCTGAAACTCTTTTATCAATAAGAGATATGCACGTCGAATTTGACTTGGGGGAAGCAGTGGTCAAGGCAGTCGATGGAGCAACCATCGAAGTCCGCAAGAACGAAGTGCTTGGTCTGATTGGTGAGAGCGGGTCAGGGAAATCAGTGCTTGGGCTCGCTATATTAAAATTGCTACCTCCAAACGCAGCCGCTGTTGGCGAGATATGGTTCGGTGGAATGAACCTGGTTGAATCCTCAGAGGAAGATATGAGGAA
>WFQU01000148.1 GCA_015486845.1 Anaerolineae bacterium
GGGTCTGGGGGGCGTTTCACCCCCCAGACCCCCTGTACCCAAAAAGAGGGGCATGCTAAAAGAAGCGAATTGTCTGCGCCGTGGCTGGCTTATTTTGGGTGCCACTTTCTGCCGCCACGCTGCCGTCTGCCGCCATCCTCTAAGTATCGATATCCTACCTGGTGTTGTCGCCGCGAGTTTGTATGAGCTTGATAGTAGCCAATAGTATGAACCGGGTCTAATAACAGGGATCTTCGTATTGCCGGAGTAATATAAATGAGATCAGCGTGCATCAGCGTTGATCAGCGTTCTATTTTCAAGGGAGCAAAATCATGACCTTAGAAGACCTGATTACCTCCATCTTACCTCTGAATGCGGAGGCCATGCGCGCTGCAACCCAACGCCAAGACATGCTCACCAAGCCCCAGGGTAGTTTGGGGCGCCTGGAAGATTTCTCGGTACGGCTTGCCGGGATAGCCGGGAAGCTCGACATCCCGATGAAGCGGAAGCGTGTGATCGTCATCGCGGGCGACCACGGGGTCGCGGCTGAAGGCGTCAGCGCATTCCCGCAGGAGGTTACCCCACAGATGGTGGTGAATTTCCTGCACGGTGGCGCTGCCATCAACGTGCTGGCCCGGCATGTGGGCGCAGAGGTATCCGTGGTTGACATGGGAGTCGCCGCCGATTTGCCAGACCATCCCAAACTTTTCAAGCGGAAGATAGCTTATGGTACCGCGAATATCGCCAGAGGGGCTGCTATGAGCCGTGAGCAGGCTCGGCTGTCGGTGGAGACCGGGATCGAGATATTCGAGCGGCTGTTTGAGTCCCCGGGGATTGACCTGGTGATGACGGGAGACATGGGGATCGCAAACACGACACCCTCCTCAGCGATCATCGCGGCCGTCACCGGGAAGCCGGTCGAGAAGGTTACAGGGAGGGGAACCGGTATCGGCGACGAGGCGCTGGCGCACAAAATTGAGGTGATAAAGCAGGCGCTGGCGATCAATAAGCCGGACCCGTCCGACCCGCTGGATGTTCTGGCGAAGGTTGGCGGATTCGAAATTGGAGGGATCGCGGGCGTGGCGCTTGCAGCTGCTGCGCACCGTGTACCAATCCTGGTGGATGGGCTCATCTCCACCGCAGGGGCACTACTGGCAGCCGAGCTTGCTCCTCGGAGCAGGGAGTACATGTTCTCTGCGCACGCATCGGTGGAAAGGGGACAGCAAGCCGCGCTGCAAAGGCTCACGCTGGAGCCGATCCTCGACCTGAATATGAGGCTTGGGGAAGGCACCGGAGGCGCTCTTGCCGCCTTCGTGCTAGAAGCAGCGGCCAGAATCCTGAATGAGATGGCCACCTTTACCGAAGCTGGGGTTTCGGAAGAATGAACGCAATAGCTTTGATAACCTGGGAGTTAGAATGAGATCCTTCCTCTTAGCGTTGCAATTTCTGACGATCTTCCCACCGGTCGTGAAAGAGGACCTGTGGCCGGAAGATATGGGGCGCTCCACGGCATTCTAC
Organism: Anaerolineae bacterium; assembly: GCA_015486845.1. Classification (GTDB taxonomy): domain Bacteria; phylum Chloroflexota; class Anaerolineae; order JAADDB01; family JAADDB01; genus WFQU01. Next base: position 1,498 of record WFQU01000148.1, read on the forward strand.
CCACTTGTTGGGGCGCTGATAGGAGGCGCCCTATGGGGTACCGCGATTTTGCTCTGGACGCACATCGGGCGGGGGATTCTCGCATTCCTTCTGCTGGCAGAATGGGTCGTCGGGACAGGCGCGCTGCACGTCGACGGCTTCCTGGATGCCTGTGATGGTCTCTTCGGCGGGTATACCCCGGAGAAGCGGCTCGGAATTATGCGGGACGTGCACACCGGCGCGTTTGCCGTGGCCGGAGCAGCGCTTCTTTTCATCGGGAAGTACGCAGGCTTGCAGGCATTACGAAGCCCGGCTCTGTTGCTCTTGCCGCCAGTCCTGGGGCGGTGGGGGATGGTGCTGGCAATTCACGCGTTCCCGTACGCGCGCCCAGAAGGATTGGGCAAGCGGGTCAAGGAGGGTACTAATTGGAAAGTAGTATTGGCGGCTCTGGGGTTTTCGATAGCGCTTGTTGTTCCCTTTCGCTGGCGTGGCGTGTTGGCGTGGATCTTTGCCACAACCACAGCGGCTCTGATTGGGAGGTTTTCTTCCCGGCGGTTGGGCGGAGGGCTCACTGGCGACATCTACGGTGCCGTCTGCGAAATCGTCGAGCTGGCAATCCTACTCGTTTGCATCATCAATTGAGGGAGATGTTTTCAGGGAAGTCATCATGGCCTACGGCGCACCACCACCACAGCGAATGAAAATGATATTTCACTTTGATTGTCGTTGCGAGGAGCAATGCGACGAAGCAATCCCCCTCCAACAATGGTAGGGATTGCTTCAGTGCAAAAGCCGCACTTCGCAACGACAAGACTGGGCTGTTTTTTTGACCTTTATTTTTATCTGTGTGCGCAGCCAGCGTTAATCTGCGTCCCATTTAGCTATTTTCAGGGTAGTTATCATGGGCCTACGGCGCACCACGGCGGGTGAAAATAAGATCAGCGTCCATCTACGTTCATCTGCGTTCCATTCTCAAAAAAGGAGGCAAAGTTAATGTTAGCTGTGTTCCTCGCCCTCGTCGTCGATTTGCTACTTGGCGACCCACCAAACCGGTATCATCCTGTCACAGTGATGGGGCGCTGGATCGCCTGGGGAAAGGAGAGCGCGCCCCGACAAGGCCGCGTCGGGCCTCTGTTAGCGGGCACGAGCATTCTTCTGAGCGGCATAGCAGCGTCCTTGTCAGTAGGATATTTGTTGGAACGCCTCACCACTCGCTTCCCTCGATCATTGGGGATCCTCATCCAGGCTGGGATTCTGAAGACCACCTTCTCCTTGCACGGGCTCATTCGAGCTGCAGAAGACGTATATCAAGCTTTGGCAAGGGATGACTTGCCAGCGGCCCGTCATTGGCTCTCCTGGCACCTGGTCAGCCGAGATACAAGCGCACTCAGCGCGTCCCAAGTGGCCGCGGCCACCATCGAATCGGTGGCAGAAAATGCGTCCGATGGCATCGTAGCTCCCCTTTTCTACTATGCCCTGGGCGGCCTGCCCCTGGCCCTGGGCTATCGCTTCGCCAATACCGCCGATGCCATGCTGGGCTACCGGGACGAAACCCACGAATGGTTGGGGAAGTTCCCCGCCCGCCTGGATGATGCACTCAACTGGATCCCAGCCCGCCTGAGCGCGGTCCTCATTCTCCTCGCAGCCTGGGTTTTGGGCGAGGATTCCGTCTCCGCCTGGCACACCTGGCGGCGAGATGCAGCCAAGACCGCCAGTCCCAATGCAGGCCATCCCATGAGTGCCATGGCCGGCGCCTTGGGCGTGGAACTGGAGAAGGTGGGACATTACCGGCTGGGTGCAGGCAAGCGACGGCCAGCGAGAGAGGATATCGCTCGGGCTACGAGACTGGTAAAGGGCGTAGTGGCCCTGGCAACAGCTATCTTTGCCCTGTACACCATGATACGTCACAGTACGTCTCACGCCTCACATTGAACCGGGAGGTCTCACCATGACATACCACACCCTTTCCCCACGGCCAGAGGTCTTCCATTTGCCCCCGGTGATACACGGTGCACCAGACTACGCGGAATTGCGCGCTTTAGGCCTGAATGTTGATGATATAATCGACTTCAGCGTAAACAGCAATCCTTATGGCCCCTCGTCCCAGGTACACGATGCGATCGCCCGCACCGTCATCGATCGTTATCCAGACCGGGAATCGTTGGCGCTACGTGAGGCCTTGGCCATCCACCATGCCGTGGACATGGGCTATATTGTCGTGGGCAACGGCACGGCGGAACTCATCTGGCTCGTGAGTGCCGCTTTCGTACATCCTGGAGATCGGGCCCTTGTTTTGGAACCCACATTTGGAGAATACGCTCGCGCCGTGGTTCTGATGGGAGGCGAGGTGGTCCATTGGCGCGCCAGTGAGGCGGATGCGTTTGCGTTCCGGACAGCGGAGATTGCCCAAATAGTGACCCAGGTACGGCCACGGCTCTGTTTCCTTTGCAATCCCAACAACCCTACCGGTCAGTCGCTTCCCCGCGAGGCACTGACCCGCTGGGCCGATACCCACCCCAGCACCCTTTTCGTCGTCGATGAGGCTTATATCGATTTTGTACCCGCCATGGAATCGGCCATTCACTTGAACCGCCCTAACGTGCTCGTGCTCAGGTCAATGACCAAGGACTATGCGCTGGCCGGGCTGCGGTTGGGTTACGCGATTGGGCATCCGCAGGTAGTGGACGCCCTTGTGCGTGTACGACCGCCGTGGAATGTGAACGCGTTAGCACAGGCCGCGGGGCTGGCAGCCCTGGAAGATCAGGAACATCTTCAGCGCACCCTAGCCGCCCTGCGTCGGGAACGAGATGCGTTCCTCTCTAGTCTGTGTGATCTTGGTCTTGATATACTTCCTTCGGAGACCCACTTCTTTCTGCTGCGCGTGGGGGATGCGGCTGCTTTTCGCCGGCGCCTGCTCGCACATGGCATCCTTGTGCGCGACGCCACCTCTTTTGGTCTGCCCGCACATGTGCGCATCGCCACCCGTCGGCCGGAAGCGAACCAACGACTGGTGGCTGTCTTAGGTTTATCCGGGAGGACACCGCCCGGGAACTTCCCATAAATGGCCGGCGACGTCGCAGTCAGTTTTTGCATTACACGGTCGGGTTACCGCTTAGTGATGATGCTTTCCTTATTTTGTGTTTCTATGCGAGGAAACCATCCATCTGGATAGTGCTATAAGTGCTGACAGACGAGGGAGCCGATGGCCACCGGAAACTTGGCCAAATCGTCGACCAATTCTTGACTCGTTTGTCACTCATCTGTATAATGCAACTTAATTGAATATATTTCCAGCATCTTCGGGGCAGGGTGAGCTTCATGTTTAGTGAGGCAATTCCCGACCGGCGGTAGGGCGGGCAACCAGTTAACCGGCTTAGTAGTAGACAAACCGATTGAGCGGTTCACATTGATCACAAATCTGTCTGTTGGTTAGCAAAGTAGCCTGCCGAGCCCGCGAGCGGTCTCAGTTCCATGCTTTCCCAAAAGTGTGGAGATGCGGTAGTTGGTTGAGGGCATGTCGACTCTTGCCAGGTATATCTTTTAGTAACCTGACTTTGAGTCAACAAGCCTGACAGGAAAAGGACGCCTTGATCAACAAATCCGCACTGGGGTGTCAGCAGATCCGGTGAGAAGCCGGAGCCGACGGTATAGTCCGGATGGGAGAAGGAAAGTGCTGTGTCGCGCTAAGAGCTAAACGCGTGCATTCCACGCGTGGCTCGGTCTATGACGTATTCCGATATGCCCCGGGGGTCTACAAGACTCCCGGGGCTTTTTTTGTTCACATGTACACTCATTATCATGACTATCAAGTACGAAATACGAAAAGGGGAAGAATTTGGATAAGGACTTTATGTTGCGGGCGTTGCAATTGGCCAGGCGTGGCAGAGGCCGCACCAGCCCGAACCCCATGGTCGGCGCAGTGCTGGTGAAAAAAGGGCGCGTTGTCGGGGAGGGGTTCCATCCCCGGGCCGGGGAACCTCATGCCGAGATTTTCGCCCTTCGTCAGGCCGGAGAAAACGCAAAGGGGGCTACGCTCTACGTAACGTTGGAACCATGCAACCACTACGGACGCACTCCACCTTGCACCAAGGCTATTATCGCTGCTGACGTGGCGGAAGTACACATGGCGATGCTGGATCCGAATCCGCTGGTTGCCGGCGGTGGAAAAAAAGAATTGGAGGCCGCAGGGATTCGTACAGTGGTTGGGGAACATGAAAACGAGGCCAAGAAGCTAAACGAGGTGTTCCTGCATTGGGTGACCACCGGTCGGCCATTTATTATCGCCAAATTCGCCATGAGTCTGGACGGCAAGATCGCCACACGCACGGGAGAATCCCGGTGGATCACCGGGTCGGAAGCCCGCCGGTACGGGCACGAACTCCGGGATCAGGTGGATGCCATTCTGGTGGGAGTTAACACGATTATCAGCGATGATCCGCAATTGACAACCCGATTGGATGGGGAAGACGTGCGCCACCCGCTGCGGATTATCCTGGATAGCCGTGGCCGGGCACCACTCACAGCGCGGGTGTTTGATCCTGAGCTACCCGGCCGGACACTAGTGATCACGACAGACGCCATGCCCAAAGACACACACCAGGCGTTGACCAACAAAGGGATAGAGGTGCTGGTGCTACCCGCCGATAAGGGCCAGGTCGATCTTTCTGCGTTATTGTATGCACTTGGTGCTCGAGAGGTTACCAGTGTGTTGGTCGAGGGGGGAAGCAGTGTATTGGGGAACTTCTTCGCTCATAGATTAGTGGACAAAGTTCTGGCCTTTATTGCCCCGATGATCATTGGCGGCCAAAAGGCGCTGACAGCAGTAGGAGGCTTGGGGGTAGACCGGCTGGCCGATGCCTGGAGGTTGGAAGAAGTAGAGGTAACACAAGTGGGAGCGGATCTGCTCATTACAGGCTACCCGACGTAGCTGTGGAGCTGCCGGATAGAGTGTTCCTGAAAGAGATGGCTCTGAGGAGGAAAGGTACCTTTATGTTTAGCGGTATCGTGGAAGAGATAGGAAGGATACGGCGAGTGAAACGCCGCGGGGGCTCAGAGAGGGTAGAAGTAGAAGCTCAGCGGGCATTGGAAGGAACGCACCGCGGGGATAGCATCGCCATCAACGGAACATGCCTGACGGTAACCGATCTGGGGGCGAGGAGTTTCATGGTGGAGCTCGCGCCGGAAACGCTGCGACGGACAAACTTGGGACAGGTACGCCCAGGCGACCCTGTCAACCTGGAGCGCAGCCTAAGGGTGGGGGGACGGATTGGTGGGCACTTCGTACAGGGACATGTGGACGGGGTGGGGATGGTGAAAGGGCTACAGCCGGAAGGGAGTGCAGTTATCGCTACTTTTTCAGCCCCACCTAATGTCTTGCGCTATGTGGTAGTCAAAGGGTTCGTCGCCATAGACGGGATGAGCCTGACAGTAGTAGATCTGCTGGCGGATCGGTTTACGATCTCATTCGTCCCTTACACGCTCTCCAACACGATCGCAGCTTACTATCGTGTTGGTACGGTGGTAAACCTGGAGGCAGACATACTGGGGAAGTACGTGGAGCGGATTCTGGCTTACCAGGAAGGGACGAAAGAGATAACGCAAGAATCGTTAGCACAACATGGCTTTTTCGGATAAAAACGACGAATATCACCAAGAATCAGAAGACCAAATAGTTGTTTGTAATTCGTGTTGGTACTCGTGGCGACAAATTTGTAAAGGCGTTAGCTGCAACATTTGAGCCATACCAAAACGAGAAACGGGAGGCGGAACACTTCGATGTTGATTCGGGCCCTTGGCTTTATCAGAGTGTGTCTGCTCCCCATCTTTGCGGGAGGATAACCATGCCATTTGCAACAATCGCAGAAGCGTTGGAAGAATTGCGTGCAGGGCATATGCTTGTCGTGGTAGATGACGAAAATCGGGAAAACGAAGGGGACCTGGTGATGGCGGCAGAGAAAGCCACACCAGATGCAATCAACTTTATGGCTATGTATGGCCGGGGGTTGATCTGCGTGGCGCTGACTCCAGAACGGGTAGAAGCGCTGAAGCTCCCCATGATGGTTCCAGCGGAAGAAAATAATTCGCTCTTTGAGACAGCTTTCACTGTCTCCGTAGACGCCCGGCATGGGGTTACGACGGGGATTTCCGCACACGACCGGGCGAAAACGGTGCGGGCATTGGTAGACCCCTATACCAAACCCGAAGACTTGGTACAGCCCGGCCATATTTTCCCCTTACGGGCGAAAAGAGGAGGCGTGTTAGAGCGCTCAGGGCATACAGAAGCAGCCGTAGACCTGGCTCGTCTGGCGGGGATGATGCCTGCAGGAGTAATCTGCGAAATTCTTGCTCCGGATGGCACAATGGAGCGTTTGCCCCAACTAGAGGCGTTTGCCGCAGCTCATAACCTTAAGATTGTCAGCATTGTCGACCTGATAGCCTACCGGCGACAGCACGAACCCAGATTTGCCTGTCAAGTCCAGGCTAAATTGCCAACGCGCTACGGTGACTTTACTGCCTTTGTCTACAAAGACATCATGACAGGTCTGGATCACGTAGCCCTCGTAAAAGGAAATGTGTCCGATGGGCGTCCGGTGCTGGTCCGTGTTCACTCTGAGTGTCTAACCGGGGATGTGTTCGGCTCTCTGCGCTGTGATTGTGGCCCTCAACTGGATCAGGCGATGAAGGCGATCGTCAAAGAGGGGCGCGGTGTGCTCCTATACATGCGTCAGGAAGGACGGGGGATTGGTCTGTGCAACAAAGTACGAGCTTACGCTCTCCAGGATCAGGGGCTCGACACAGTAGAGGCAAACAATCGGTTAGGGTTTCCGGCAGACATGAGGAATTACACCTTCGCCGTGCAAATCCTGGTTGACCTGGGAGTCCAAAAAGTGCGACTGTTGACCAACAACCCACGGAAAATCAGTGGGTTGGAACATGGGCTTCAAGTTGTGGAAAGGGTGCCCATTGCAATTTCACCAACACCCCAGAATGAATTCTACCTGCACACGAAGCGAGAGAAGCTGGGGCATTTGCTGGACGTCTGAGAAATCGGTTCAATCGATGGTGCTAAGTAGCGCCTTAATCAGACCATCGGGAAGGCCAATACTACAGCGGCCTGATTCTGTAAGAGATATTCATTGCATTCTATTTGTGGGACAGGAGAAAGATCAATGGGAGAAATATTCGAAGGGACTTTTTCTGGTGAAGGATTACGCTTTGCGATTGTGGTTGCTCGCTTCAATGCGTTCATTTCGCAGAAGTTGTTGGAAGGTGCTATTGATGGCCTGCGCCGACACGGAGTACGAGACGATGATGTAGACGTAGCCTGGGTTCCAGGGGCATTTGAGATCCCCTTAATTGCAAAACGCCTGGCCGAGGCTGAGCGCTATGATGCCGTGATATGCTTGGGTGCAGTAATCCGAGGGGCAACATCTCACTTCGACTATGTCGCGGGAGAAGCAGCCAAAGGCGTAGCTGCAGTTGGTCTGAACACCGGAATCCCTACCATTTTTGGTATCTTGACCACAGATACCATCGAGCAAGCCATTGAGCGGGCCGGCACGAAAGCAGGCAACAAAGGATTCGACGCTGCCGCCGCAGCAATTGAGATGGTAAACCTATTACAGACGGTGCAATCGAGATAATGCTTGCCTGGCACAGTGACTCGCATATCTGTGCGTGCATTCTGGCTATGGAGTAATATGGAAAAACAACCTTGTTAAGGTGTCATTGACCGGGCCGTACCGTCAAGCGGTTAGCGACACTTGTTGAGAAATATGGTTCTAACACTTCTCAGAGTGTCGAAATGGCAATCTAATATAGATGGTTTTCAGTACGGTTGTGCATTATTCAGAAAATCACTGCAGATTATTTGGGTTACAAGCGCGAATAACTTAGTCTGGAGAAGACCCTGTGCAAAGAATCTCTTCACTTGACAATTTCTGTGTCGATTAGTTACAATGTCAAAATATTTTAATATGTTGATCTTTTTTTCAGATGGATACGTTATCCTACTCGGGAGGATACGCCTCTTTTTGTAAAGGAGATTTTATGGGTAATAGTAGCAACGAGAATGACCTGATCGCAATCGGGTTGGATGCATTACGACGAGAAATACGCCAGTTACAACACGAACAGGAGCAAACACAAGATCGTTTACAGCGTTATCAGGAACAATTAGATTTCCTTGAAGCACTAGCCAGCGCCATCGGTAAAGGCGAACCGGCCAAAAGGATGCTCGCCATTCTCACCGACCGCATACGTCGACTGTTCCAATGCACCGGCACCAGCGTTTCGCTGCTCAGTGAGAACGGCAAAACGCTGAACATGGAAAGTTACGTGACCACAGATGGTTTTCAGAAAGCGGTCGAAAAGATAATAGGCAAATCCAACCCGCCTCCTTTACCTTTGGATCTCTTCCCTCAACACAAAGCCGCCCTCGAGAGTTGTCATCCCACTGCTATCCACGATCTTTCGTCCATCAACAACATTATCACCGCCCTTGCACAAATCACTGATCTGCCAGCCCCCGTTCGAAAACAGTTCGAGAAAGAACCAGATTACATTCGTCGGCTATTGGGCATCAATGCTATCCTCTAGCTGCCACTTTGTGTTAAAGAACAAGCGATCGGTTTATTGGAGTTAACCAGGAATACACCATTCTCCGCAACTGAGCGCCAGCGATTACAAACCATGGTGACTGCAGCCGGTGCGCTCATCCATCTGAAGCAACGCGAGCAGCAGTTTCTGATACAAAGCATTGCCCTGGAATCGGCAGCCAGCGCCATCGTGATCACCGACCGGGAAGGAAACATCGTTTGGGTTAATCCCGCTTTCACCCGCTTGACCGGATACACGGCAGCAGAAGTGATAGGCCGGAACACTAATATCCTCAAATCTGGTCGCCATGATCGGGCGTTTTATCGAGCGCTCTGGGAGAGTGTCTTGGCCGGCCAGGTATGGCGAGGCGAAATCATCAACAAGCGTAAAGATGGCACCTTTTTCACAGAGGAATTAACCGTTGCTCCAGTCAAAAATAACCAAGAGGGCATCACCAATTTTGTCGCCATCGCGCAAGATATCACACAACGGAAGCAGTTGGAGGCTGCGCTGCAACAGCGTGAGCGGAATTTCCATGATGTTGTGGCGCACGCGCCTTACGGCATCCTCGTCATCGATGCCACAGGACGTTGTCTTTTTGCCAACCAAGAAGTCGCGACATTGGCCGGTTACTCAATTGAGGAGTTGCTGCAGCTCAACAGTGACATCATGATTCCGCCGGAGGATCTGCCGCGCATCCGAGCGCTACGCCAGCAGCGCTTTCGTGGCGAATTGGCACCGGCTCATTATGAACAAAAGGTTGTCCGTAAAGATGGCACAACGATTGTGGTGGAATTGACCGTTTCCATGACTACGTGGAACGACCAGCCGGCGGGGTTGGTCATGGTACAAGATCTCACCGAGCGCCAGAAGATGATCGCTGATTTGCAACAACGCCAGGCGGAACTCTCCCTGCTTAACCGGGTTATCACCGCAACGACCGATGCCGACGACCCGCAATCCATTCTAACCATCGCTTGCCGAGAATTAGCGCACTATTTCGATGTTCCGCAAGCGGCCGCAGCGCTGCTCAATGACGATCAAACGCGAGAAACGGTCATCGCCGAGTGTTGCGCTGCCGACAGGCCTTGCGCCGTGGGCACTGTTCTTCCCGTGGTCGGCAGCTCGGCGACACAATATGTCATCGACCATCGCCAACCGCTGGCTGTTGCCGACGTGCCAAGCGATCCACGCATGGCCCCCATCCGGGACATGTTGCGTTGGCGCAGCACCGTTTCCATGTTGCTCCTTCCACTGACCACCAGGGACAAAGTAATCGGCACCATTAGTCTGGAAAGCTTGCAGAAACGCGTATTCAGCAGCACCGAAATCCGGTTGGCGGCCAATATCGCGGGCGCTGTGGCCCAGGCGGTGGCCAGGGCGCAACTTTTCGAAAAAGAACAGCAGCGGCGGGCGGAGCTGGAAGAATTACGGAAAATCTCGCTGCAAATCATAGCAAACCTGGAAACTGAGGAATTGTTGAAAGTCATCTTGGCGTCGGCCATGCAATTGACGATTGCTGATGACGTCCATGTCTTCCTTTACGACGGACAACAGTTGCATTTTGGGGCGGCGATGAACAGCAAAGGCTACATGTCCATCCCTATTTCCGAACCCCAGCCTGGTGGCCTCACTTACACGGTGGCCCGTACCGGTCGTCGGTTTGTCGTGCCTGATGTGAATGTCCATCCTCTTTTCGAGGGCTACCGGTGGGGCGGCGCCATTGCAGGTATACCGCTGACTACGGGGGGGGCGCGTCATTGGCGTTATGAATGTCGCCTACAACCAGGCGCCCCACCATTTCTCGGAAGACGAACTGCGCATTTTGACGCTGTTGACCGAGAAAGCTGCCATCGCTATCGCCAACGCGCAAGCATATGAAGCAGCTAACCGCCAGGCAGCTATTCAAAAAGCATTGCGAGATATCACCGTGGCAGCCGTTGACGCCGCCGACCTGCAAAGCATGCTGGACGATACGCTGCATGCCGTTCTTAATGCGTTAGGATTAACCATGGGGTCTATTTGGACAGGGAAAGCAAACGCCCTTAATGGCATGGCCACTTACGTTGTCCCTGTCATGGCTGAAACGGCCGTCGCAGGCCAGCTACAATTGCACGAAGCCCATGTGATTGCAGATTGGGAAAGTGTAAATGATCCGAAATTGCAACAACTCAAAGAGAAACTAATGCGGTATCACATTCGTGCCAGCATTACAGTACCCATCGAGAGCGGCACTAGGCATTTGGGTGGGCTGAGCATTGCCGATACGGCGCCCCATAATTGGAACAGTGACGAGATAGAATTAATTGAGTCTGCTGGCCGGGAAATCGGCAATGTCGCTCTCCGGTGGCAGCTTCTTGAAGAGATCCAACGCGATGCTGAACAACGCGAGGAGATCATCGAAAGCGTCGATGAAGGCATCCTCCTGTTGGATGCAGACGGCCGTGTGATGACGACCAACACACTGGGGCGCGCTTATTTGCAGTTGCTGCATCCCCAACGGGGCGACGCCGGCGAGCCAGCGACAACACGCTTGAGCACATTGGCTGATTACCCCCTGGAAGCTTTGATCACACCACCGGCACACGGTGGTCGGCGCGAAATAAAGGTCAACCGTCGCACGTTTCGCATTGCGGTTCGTGAATTGAAAAGCGGTTCTTTGTCGGGGAAATGGGTGCTCGCTCTTCAGGAAGCCACGATGGAAAAAGAGATGCAAGAGCAACTGCAACGGCAGGAGCGTTTGGCTGTGGTGGGACAATTAGCCGCCGGTATTGCCCACGATTTCAATAACATCATGTCCGTCAATATCCTTTTCGCCCAATTGGGCATGCGCACGCCGGGCATTCCCCTTAAGTTACAAGAGCGCCTGCAAACTATTTACGACCAGTCCAAACGAGCTGCGACGTTGATCGACCAGATATTGGACTTCAGCCGCAGCGCCGTCCTGGAACGCACGCCGTTGAATCTGATAACTTTCCTGAAAGAGATCACGAAACTCCTGGATCGCACATTGCCGGAGAATATTCGCGTGAAAATGCGTTACGGCGAAGGCAGGTATATTGTTAGTGCCGACCCCACACGTATGCAGCAGGTCATCATGAACCTGGCTATTAACGCCCGGGACGCTATGCCACAAGGCGGTCAATTGACTTTCGGTCTCGACAATGCCGATAGCCTGCCGCCGATGTTCAAGCCGTTGCAAGAAGAGGATGACGTGGAAACATGGGTACGGTTAACCGTTTCCGACAACGGCACCGGCATACCGGATGATGTGCTGCCGCACATTTTCGAGCCATTTTTCACCACCAAGCCGCCGGGACGAGGCACCGGTTTGGGTCTGGCACAAGTGTACGGCATTGTCAAGCAGCACGGCGGAGAAATCACCGTGCTCAGCCAGATCGGCAAAGGGACGACCTTTGTCGTCTATCTACCATTACTGAAGGAAATAGTGCCCACCGCACCAGCCAAGGACAGCCGTAACGTGACCGGAGGTCGCGGGGAGATTATTTTGGTTGTCGAGGACGACCCGAGCATACGTGGGGCGCTCGTCGACAGCCTGCAGGAGCTCAACTACCAGTCCATCACGGCTATCAATGGCGAAGAAGCGCTGGCCATCCTGGCAGAGCAGCATGACCGGATTGCTTTGATACTCAGCGACGTCATCATGCCCAAAATGGGCGGCATCGACCTGTTCCGGGCCGTGCGGGACCGCTACCCGAATATTAAGTTCATACTGTTAAGCGGCCATCCCAGAAATCATACGCTCACAGAAGCAGAGCAAAAAGCACTCACGGCCTGGCTCGATAAGCCGATTGACCTTTCCCAGTTGGCCGAGACATTAGCGCACATTTTGGGCTGATTGTACAGCGAAGCTTCTGTTGTCTCGATTCACCATGAATTGGCAAATCGCGCATCAAAGGATAGCTACTCTTCCGGCCACGGCCAAGCCATTGACCGAGTGTTGCTGCAAGATGCTGACCTTCTCTTCAGGTGAATAATTACTTGCGTTTCTTGCTCATGTTTTTGACCTCTGTTGTGAACTTATAGCACGGGTGCCGTTTTTCCGATTCCGTCTGAAGCAGAACAATACAACGGCAGGCGTCAAGGGAAGGACAGAACATGTAGCTCCTTGAACCGGCCGGCCCAGGCCTGTGAGCGCGGTTTGTGTCTAAGAAGCCAAGGCTACGCCTGAGGACTCCGACACCTGCTGCAGATATTGCTGTCATAATACATCA
>WFQU01000149.1 GCA_015486845.1 Anaerolineae bacterium
CGCCTTCGAATCAGTCGTGCCATTGCGAGCGAAGCGACAGTGTGCCCCTCTTTTTGGTCAAACAATCTCCAACGCCAGTGAGGGAGATTGCTTCGGCCCTGCCGGGCCTCGCAATGACAAACTCCTCTCAAAATCAGTTGACACAGCGGCACAAAGGCACAGAGCATCTAAAAAATCAGGCTCCCTTTAAGAAGTTCAACTTCTCGCAGAAGTTGAACTTCTAATCGACGGCGTTCTCCGCCCGAGCGCGCGGGGGTCAAATCCCCGTGCTACGTCGCCAAGAACCCCCCTGAAAGGGGGCTAGTGTTGAGCAGTCTTTTGGCAGCGGACGCAACCTTGACGTACCCCGCCACCGTACCGGAATCGAAGCTTTAGCCGGTGGTAGACCCACCAACCCGCCTAAAGGCTTGACGCCAGCCGCGTTATTTTCAGCCGCCGTGATGCGCCACAGGCCCATACCGACTCACAAAGCGACATGCAACCACTGCAAAACAACCACGAAAAACGGCGCCAAGAAAATGGCCGGCAATAGATTCGCGACACGGATCCGCTTAATCTCCAACAGCAACAAACCCAAACCGAGGATAAGGACACCTCCGCTAGCCGTCATTTCCACTACCCACGGCGTCGTGCGCGTTACCACGCCCAGCCCGCCGCCAACGACCATGGCCAGAAGGGAAATACCGCCCTGAACAATAAGAATCGTAATGAGGGAAAGTATAACGCCCGGGCCCAAGCTGGCTGCAAAAGCTAACGATGTGAACCCATCCAGCAGCGATTTGATGGCTAAAAGCGAGTAATCACCGGTCAAACCATCTTGAATCGCCCCTAAAACCGTCAAAGGACCCACACAAAAGACTAGGCTGGCCATGACGAAAGCACGTGTCAACGAACGTTCGTCGCTATCTCCGAAAAATTGGCCTGTGCGCATTTCCAACCAGCCGCCAAACCGGTTCAGACCACCGTCAATATGCCACCACTCGCCTAAAATGCCGCCAATCAGAATGCTAAACAACGGAATGAGAATATTCTGCGTTTGTAACGCCATTTGCATGCCGACCACCAGCGTCATCAAACCAATACCATGCATGACAATTTGGCGGACATTGTCGGGTAAGCGGTCACCCAGCATGATGCCTAATAGCGAACCGATGAACACAGTCCCCATATTGATAAATGTTCCGGTCATGTAATTTCTGCTCCACGATAAAACGTAACTTCATTATACGGTTTGTGCTCTTCCCGTGGAAATTGCCCAAGGGAAGAGTTAATAACTTGTGTTAAAGAAGCTTGCGGGGGCGCCGATACAAGTCTGCGGTGCGCCACAGCGGATGAAAACGCCCCTATTCCCTAACCTTGGGGAAAGCAACACACCTCCAGAATTGGGGGCCGAGGGGCGATTTTCAGAGGAAATCACCGATGCAGGCAACTTATCCGGCCCAAAACGTGCTTAGCGCAAAACACGTTGGAAGAATAAGCGGATGAAGTCATCTTCCAGCGCAAGCGTGTGTGTCGCATCCGGCATGACCGGCGCGGTAAGCTTGAACAGTACTGTTCCAGAGGCCGGATTGCGCTGACCGTCCGGCCAAAGGTAGAAATAAAGCACCACGTGCTCCACGCTGTTCTTACGGGCGATGACCTGCAGCGCGTAGAGCTTTCCCCCCGGCAAACGCGTCCCATGCAGCGTCAAATTCGTCTGCCAGCCGGCGCTGCTGTAACAAATCTCGGAGGGATGGAAGCTTTTCGACTTGTGGCTGCCGATGATGCTCAGCCAGAGATAGCGTCCATCCGGCAAGCGGTAGCGCCGGCGCACATATTGCTCCGGCTGCAGCGTGATCAGCACCTCCACGCTAGTTTGCGGCACTTCGATTCCCTGCCAGGCACCAATTTGCAGCGGCAACTGATACAGCGTGTTACCTAAGTCGAAATCGTACGGGGTCACTACCCGCTGCTGCCGCGCCGTCTGCCGCCAATTATCGATATCGGCCATGTAAACATGCTCACCCGGGACCACCGCGGCCCGGCTGGGCCGATTTAGCGCCATCAGCGCCGCACCGCCCGCCAAAAGCAGCAGAATCGTTATAAGTATTCGTCGTTCAATGTTTTGCATCGCAACGCTCGCAAGAGAAGGAAAAGAATCGACAGCGCCGTCAAGAAAAAGACAAAGCCGGAATATTCATGGTAGAATTTGAAGCCGGCATCCGCCCCCCAGATATTAGCTACGGCTAACAGGCTAGAAACCCGGGCCACATTTCCGGCCACAGCCAACGGGATAGCGCTGAGCAAGATCAATAACCGCCGCCACCAGCCCCGGCACCAAAGATACGCCACCAGCAGCGCCAACGTGGTCAGCGCTACCAACGAATTCACGCCGCTGCACTGCGCCCCCACCACCAAGGAGACATTGGGCAAAGAAACTTCGGCGCCGTGGATGATCGCTGGAACGCCCAACACACGCACGAAAGCGGTCGCCAGCCGGCCGGTGAATAGACTCAACGGAACACTGCTACCCGCCACGAAAGGGAACGGATCCGCCAACAAGAGCAACAGCAGCGGCAAATCGGCGTGACGCAAGGCGCGCCAGCCACGCAAGAAGAGGGCCATGGCACCCAGCAGCACCAAGAGCGCCAAGACACTCAAATAGTAAGCGTGCTCGTGCACCCAGAAAAGGTGCAACGCCATCGCCGCGGCCATGAGGAGCAGCGTCCACAGCCGTCCGCCACGACCATCGTCCGCCGGCCAATGCCGCCACGCCAGCCAAAGCGCCAACGGTGCCACCAGGACGCCGTGGGAATAGTAATCATTGCCGCCCCACCATTCCCCCCAGAGCCATCGCAGCGTCGGCCAAGCCAAAAATGTCCAGGCGGCCAGTAGCACGACCAGCAAAGCATAAAGCCGAACAGAACGTATGCGCAGCAAAGCAACAATGTTCCTCTTCACAGCAAAACCATCGCCCAAGAGACCAGCAGTGCCGCAAAAATGCCAATGATGTAGCCGGCGGTCACATCGCCGAGATAATGCACGCCCAGCGCAGCCCGGCTCCAGATCACCCAGAGCGAGAGCGCCAGAAAGAACCAGCCCCAAACGCCGAACAGAACAAAGCCGAAAACAGCCACCGTTCCCATCCTGGTGGCATGCCCCGAAGGAAACGCGTGAGCATCATATTTGTGCGAGTAAAAACCGTCGATCTCGCGAGGACGCTGCCGCTTCAACCAGAATTTGATGCTGTATGTGATCGCGGCGCCGACGATAGCCGCCGCGATCCAGGCTGCGCCGCCACGCGTGAGCCCGGCGAGATCGCGCCAGTAGCCGTAGCCGATCAGGACAAGCCAAAACAACAGCCAGAGTGGCCCGTCACCGCAATGGGCGCCGACCACGGCCACGGCGTGGCGGACAGCACCGGGTTCCACGTGAAGTTGCGTCGTCAGCCGTTCGTCCCAGCGAGACAATCGATTCATCACTTTTTGCAAGCTCACAGCCGTTTTCTTTCTTGCCAGGGAATTCAATCGATGCTATAGTTGGCTATCGTGAAGCCCGGCGCACAGATACTCGAACCAATACGCCTCGGCCCGAGCTATTTTCCCGTCGAACCGGGCCACAAACGGGAGAGCACCTGATTTGCAGCGGATCAACCGGGATACGACATTGAATCACAAGCCATAGCAGATGTCAAACGCATGACCATTTCGTGCATAGCGCCGCGGTGCACCACGGCGGAGGAGAATCTGCGTGAGCGCGGCTATAAGCCACTCCGATGGAGCAACGCACAGATTGTGCGTTGCCAAGTGCCAACCTACATCGGCACAGATCGATGAAGAAATAAGGATCAGTGCACATCAGCGTTGATCAGCGTTCTATTCTCGAGGTCGTCACAAACATAGCATTATCCCACAGCAAGAAAGGAGACAGCTTTGAGCGAAGAAACTCCGTTTGCCGTCCGCATGCAGGGCATCGTCAAACAATTTCCCGGCGTGCTGGCCAATGACCACGTGGATTTCGACCTCCGCCCCGGCGAGATTCACGCTTTGCTCGGCGAGAACGGCGCCGGCAAAAGCACGCTGATGAACATCCTCAGCGGTCTCTATGCGCCCAACGCCGGTGAGATTGCCATTTTCGGCAAGCCGATGCGTTTCCGCTCCCCCCGTGATGCTATCAAAGCCGGCATCGGCATGGTGCACCAGCATTTCATGTTAATTGAATCGCACAGCGTCACCGAAAACGTCATCTTAGGCTTAGCAACGCCCCGCTTTCGCCTGCGCATCAAACAAGCCGGCGAAACCGTCGCCAAGCTGGGCGAACAGTACGGTCTGCACATCGATCCGGAAACGGCCATCTGGCAATTGAGCGTCGGCGAGCAACAACGGGTGGAAATCATCAAAGCACTTTATCGGGGCGCCAAAATCCTCATTTTAGACGAGCCCACCGCCGTGCTCACTCCGCAGGAGGCGGAAGAATTGTTCCGTATCCTTAAGCACATGGCCGGCGCCGGCCACGCCATCATTTTTATTTCTCACAAATTGGACGAGGTGATGCAAATTGCCGACCGCATAACGGTCCTCCGTAAAGGCAAAGTCGTAGGCCGGCGATTAGCCAGTGAAACCAACAAAAAAGCACTGGCCAGATTGATGGTAGGGCGCGAAGTGCTCTTCCACTTAGAAAAAGCGCCCATCCAGCCGGGTAAAGCAGTCCTGAAAGTCGAAAACCTGCAGGCGGATAATGACAAAGGTCTGCCGGCGCTCAAAGGCATCTCATTCGAAGTCCGCGAGGGGGAAATCCTGGGGATCGCCGGGGTGGCCGGCAACGGCCAAACAGAGTTAGGCGAATTGCTCACTGGTTTACGATCCAGCAAAGGCGGCCGGATTTTCGTCGCTGGCCACGACCTTACCGGCAAAGCGCCGCGCGATTTCATTGACACCGGCGTCAGCAACATTCCGGAAAGTCGGGTGGAAGATGGCTCCGTAGGCAACCTCAATTTAGTAGAAAACCTCATGCTCAAAGGGTACCGGCAAACGCCGGGGCTCTTCTTAGACTACCGGCAATGGTGGCAGAAGAGCGAGAAATTGGTGCGTGCATTCGACGTCCAGGGCGCCAGCTTGCGCACACCGGCCCGGCTCCTTTCCGGCGGCAACCTGCAAAAACTGATCCTGGCGCGAGAACTTTCGTCGCAGCCACGGCTCACCATCGCCGTGCATCCCACCCAGGGTCTGGACATCGGCGCCACCGAAAGCGTGCGCAAAATCTTGCTGCAACAACGGGCTGAGGGAAAGGCCATCTTGCTCATTTCCGAGGACCTGGAAGAAGTGCAAGCACTAAGTGATCGCATCGCCGTCATGTACGAAGGTACCATCATCGGCATCGTGCCGCCAGAAACACCTCGCGAGGAAATTGGGTTAATGATGGCCGGCACACCGCACAAAACGGAGACACAATAATGACAACATGGTCCAAAGTTCCGCGGCGCGGCTGGACGCTGCGCGTAGAACGCCGGTTGACCCGCCCCCGCTGGGTACAAGTAGCCGTGCCCATTTTCTCCATCGTCTTGGCGCTACTGGCCGGTGCGCTGATCATCGCGCTGAACCATGTCAATCCGTGGGCCGCTTACAAAGCAATGTACGACGGCGCTTTTGGCAACGGCTACGGCATCGCCGGGACTTTCGTTAAGATGATTCCCCTGCTTTTAGCCGGTTTAGGCGTGAGCATCGCGTTCCGCATGAAACTGTGGAACATCGGTGCGGAAGGGCAGCTTTACTTTGGCGCTTTCCTGTCCGGCGGGCTGGCCCTCTTCCTGCCCAAATGGCTGCCCGGCTGGCCGCCCTGGTTGCTCATCAGCATCATCGTCACCGGCGGGATGGTTGGCGGTGCTTTCTGGGGCATCATCCCCGGCTATTTGAAAGCAAAATTAGAAGTGAACGAAATCATCACCACCCTGATGATGAACTACATCGCCATTTACTGGATGGATTACGTCGTCACGGTTCTCTGGCGCGATCCCCACAGCCTCGGTTTCCCGTTGACGCCGCAATTCGACCGCTCGCTCTGGCTGCCACGCACGCCGGGACTTTTCTTCCTGCCGGCCAACCACCGGGTGCATATTGGCCTGCTTTTCGGTTTAGCAGCGATGGCCCTCATTTGGGTCATTATGCGCTACAGCAAATGGGGCTACGAAATCAAAGTCATCGGCGAAAACAGCCGGGCCGCCAAGTATGCCGGCATGAACATCGCCCGCAATGTCATCCTGGTGATGGCGCTCAGCGGCGCGCTGGCCGGGTTGGCCGGGGCCTCGGAAATTTTAGGCATCGTCCACCGGCTGCAGCACCAGATATCGCCGGGCTACGGCTACACTGCCATCATCATCGCCTGGCTCGCCAAGCTCAACCCCATCGCCATCGTGCTGGTTTCCTTCCTGTTCGGCGGTCTGCTGGTGGCCGGCGACCAGATACAGATCACCATGCACATGCCGGGTGCTATTTCCTCCATCTTGCAAGGGCTAATCCTGTTCTTCGTCCTGGGCGGCGAAATCCTGAGCGAATATAAACTGCGCTTCGTGCGCCGGGAAGAGGAGTTATCATGAGCCTGCGGCCTGTCTGCACAGGCAGGCACACCACGGCGGATGAAAACGTCGGTCCAGCAACTAAAAGTCGCGGCAACATCTGCAAAATCGCCTTACGGCGATGAAAGGGTAGCCGAGGGCAATGCCCTCGGCTACCCTCCAGAGAAGTCTATTTTCAAGGGAGCTATAAACTATGATGCAATCAGCTTTCCTCATTGCGACGTTGGTCGCAGCGATCCGGGCCGGAACCCCCCTCCTTTACGCAACAATCGGCGAGATTTTCACCGAGCGGGCCGGCGTCCTCAATTTAGGCGTAGAAGGGATGATGTTGATGGGCGCAGTGAGCGCTTTCATCGCCGGCTATCACACCCATTCTCTTTTCATCGCCGTGCTGGTTGCCATGCTTGTCGGCGGCACCATGGGATTATTGCACGCTTTTGTCAGCGTCACGCTGCGGGGCGATCAGGTCGTCAGCGGCTTGGCACTAACTATTTTCGGCACCGGGTTGAGCGCCTTCCTCGGCAAACCGTATATCGGCCAAAAAGGAATCCGGTTCATCGCCACGCCTATCCCGCTCTTCAGCAAAATCCCGTGGCTCGGCCCCATCTTTTTCCGGCACGACGTTTTGGTCTACTGCTCATTTTTGCTGATCCCGGTAGCGTGGTACTGGATTAGCCGCACCCGGCCTGGCCTGCATTTGCGCTCCGTGGGCGAAAATCCCGCCACGGCGGACGTGATGGGCATCCATGTGGCCGGCGTGCGCTATCTTTACACTTTCATCGGCGGCGCGTTGGCCGGGCTGGGCGGCGCGACGATTTCGTTGGCGTACACGCCAGGGTGGATCGAAGGAATGACCGCCGGCCGGGGCTGGATCGCCATCGGCTTAGTCATTTTCGCGTTTTGGGACCCGTGGAAAGCCGCTTTGGGCGCTTATTTGTTCGGTGGGGTGAATTCGTTGCAATTCGGATTGCAAACCAAAGGAATCACCATCCCCATCTACTTCTTGCAGATGATGCCTTACATATTGACCATTTTCGTGCTGCTATTTGCCTCCGGCAGCCGCATCCGCCGGCATTTAGGTGCGCCGGCCGCGCTGGGAATGCCTTACGTGCGCGGTGAACGCGGCGCGTAGCATTGCATGGCAGAGAAGTCGGCATGGGCCTGCGGCGCACCATGCCCCAGCGACTAAAAGTCACGGCAACATCTGCAAAATCGCCCTACAGCGATCGGCAGGCAACCTGCGCAGGCAGGTTTTGCAGTTGTGGCAGCGATTTCCAATCGCCAGACTCGCCCCAACAACTGAAAGTCACAGCAACATCCGCAAAACCGCCCTACGGCGACTGGCAGGCAACCTGCGCAGGCAGGTTTCGCAGTTGTGGCAGCGATTTCCAATCGTCAGACTCGCCCCAACAACTGAAAGTCACGGCAACATCCGCAAAATCGCCCTACGGCGACTGGCAGGCAATCTGCGCAGGCAGGTTTCGCAGTTGTGGCAGCGATTTCTAATCGCCAGACTCGCCCCAGCGACTAAAAGTCACGGCAACATCTGCAAAATCGCCCTACAGC
>WFQU01000150.1 GCA_015486845.1 Anaerolineae bacterium
CAGGGTTCTCCGCCCGAGCGCACGGGGGTCAAATCCCCGTGCTACGTCGCCAGAAACCCCCTGAAAGGGGGCTAGTGTTGAGCAGCCTCCTGGCAGAGAACGCCACCTTGACGTACCCCGCCGCCGCACCGGAATCGAGGCTTTAGCCGGTAGTAGATCCACCAACCCGCCTAAAGGCTTGACACCAGCCACATTATTTTCAGCCGCTGTGGTGTGCCTGTCTGCGTGCCCCGACCAAGCAGGCCATAAGGTTTGACTACATGATAACACAAAACAATGTTATCTGGCAACAGAGAGAGGAAAACTATTGCGTGGTGGAGCACGTTGCAGGTAGGCGAAGGCAATGCTCTCGCCTACCTGCAGGAAAACCGTTACTTCAATTCAGGTTGCAGCAAACCATAGCCTTTACCGCGCCGTCGGTAAAGCACATTCACGCTACCGTTGTTGATATTATAGAAAACAAAGAAATCATGTCCCAAAAGCTCCATTTGTTCGATTGCTTCTTGCGCGTCCATAGGAATCATTGAAAAAGATTTAACCCGCACAATAGGTGTTTCTTCCGCTTCCTCGTCTTCCAACGCTGTTTCTTGTTCAATCGCTAAAGATTGGAGTTTACCAATACGCGCTTTGCGATCCCAATATTTCCCTTTGTAACGATCAATTTGCCGTTGCATTTTGTCTAAAACGCGATCAAAAATGGTATAGAAATCTGCGCCCCGTTCTTCGACACGCAAAAGCTTACCGTTTTGCAAGCGCGAGGTCATCTGCAAAACCTTGCTGTCCGCTGCGCTTCTTGTAGCTTCGATGCGTAATTCCACCCTTGTTTCACCGATTTGTGGCAAATGACGTTCTAACTTGGGTACCTTCTTCTCAATGTATGACTGCAACGGCTCTGATATTTTGAAGCTCTTACTCTTGATAGTCAGGTTCATGGTCTTGATCCTTTCTTGTCCTGTGAAATAAGTGTGTGGGCATGACAGAGAACAAACCGTTTGAGGTAAATCGTGGTCAATAACAGAGGTGTTGCAATTGGCATCTTCAGTCGCATGGCCGACCTCTTTTCTATGGTGTCATCACGCTTCAGCGTGATAACAAAATTATACCGAAAAAGCGCAAATCTGTCAACCACAATTCAGTTCTCACCGGTAATTCCAAATTTAACACAGCACGTAAGCAATGTTCGAGAATCAAGCAGTTGGAAAACATACCTTCACTTACCATGAGGCCTTCTTCCCCAAGGTTCCCAACAGGCCGCTAACGCCTGCTCAATTATAATCAATTCCAGACCGCAATAACTATTTTACGCTTCCCATCCTAATTTGAACATGACGCGAAATTGCATTATACTATATTTTCAAACAACATGATTTCCATTGACAAGGAGAATAAAATGACTAACCAAGAATTATTAGAAATAATACGTTGTCCGGCATGTATTCAAAAAGGGCCAGACCATGGAAAACTAACATTAGAGCGAGATGGGAGCTGGCTTGTGTGCGACGAATGCGGACGCAAGTATCCCATTCGCGAAGATGTACCGGTGCTGCTCATTGAAGAGGGAGATAAGTGGGTGAACACGCCGGTGGAAGAGCTTCCCGAGCCGGGGCCTCTCGTGCCGGCGACGGCCTGATCTCCATAAACAGAGGGCAAGCCATAACCAAAGGATTACACACACAATTGCCAAAAGAAATAGTCGTTTCAGTCTGCATGGCGTTTTAGCTACGCTGCGTTGGATTCATGGTTAATGTACATGACTTCACGGATCACAATACGATCAAATGCAAGAGACAAGGAGGTCCATTTGCAAGGGAAAGCGTTATTACGAGAACTCTCTCAATCCTTTGGTATCTCCGGACGGGAACGTCCCGTACGCGAGAAAATTATCACCGCCATTGAACCTTTAGTCGATGAAATTAGCGTCGACGCTATGGGCAATATCATTGCTCTTAAGCACGGCGAAGCCAGCCGGCGCGGCGAGGAACCGCCCGGCACGCTTTTACTCACGGCTCATATGGATGAAATAGGCCTCATCGTCAGCGGCTTCCGGCAAGGATTTTTGCGCATTCGCAATGTGGGAGGCTTCGACCGCAAAACATTGTTAGGGCAAGAAGTCATCATCCACGGGCAAAGACCGCTGCACGGCGTTATTGGCTTGCGCCCCCCCCACGTCAGTAAAGATGACCGCGTTCCCGAAATGAAAGATATTCTCGTCGATGTTGGCTTCAGCAGCGACGAAGAAGCTCGTACCCTGGTTCACATCGGCGATCCTATCACGCTGAACGCGTCTTTCCTGGAACTTCTGAACGACAAAGTGGCCGGCAAAGCGTTCGACGACCGGGCGTGCGTTACAGCCATCATCGAAGCGCTGCGCCTGCTACAAGGCTACAAGCATCAGTGGGATGTCGTCTTTTTAGCCGCAGTGCAAGAAGAAGTCGGTCTCAAAGGTTCCACAACTGGCGGCTACACTGTCAATCCCGACTTGGGCATTGCGTTGGACGTTGGCTTTGCGCAACAGCCCGGGGTGGAAAAGCAAGCCCTTCCCGCCGGGGAAGGCCCGGTGTTGGCCATCGGGCCGCAATTTCACACACCGTTGACCGACGCACTGCAAGAAGTGGCGCGTCAATGGGGCCTATCTTACCATAAAGAAGTCATCACCGGCCGCAGCGGCACCGATGCCTGGGCGTTGCAGATCATTCGCAGCGGCATTCCCACGGCGCTGGTAGCGCTCTCTCTGCTGAACATGCACAGTGTCGTCGAAGCGATACAATGGCAAGATGTGGAAGCCACAGCGCGCTGGATGGCCCTTTTCGCCGCCAGTTTAACCGCAGAGAGCAAGGAAGCGTTATCCATTGCTCTGCCCGCGGGGATAGAGGAAGGGAACCGGCCATGAACAATCCATTGAACCGACAAATAGCGCTTTACCCATTGCTGAAAACGCTCAGCGATTTGCCCGGCGTGAGCGGTGCAGAAGGCCCGGTGCGCGATTTGATCGCCCAGGAAGTGCACAGGTACGCCGACAAAATGTGGGTGGACGCGCTGGGCAATTTGATTGTCCTCAAGAAAGGGGACAGTAGCTCGACAAAACGGGTGGCCGTCATGGCACACATGGACGAAGTAGGGCTCGTGGTCAGCGGCGCCGACGACAAAGGCTTTCTGAAAATCAAGAGCGCAGGCGGCATCATCCCCAACATTTTAGTGGCCCAGCGAATGAAAGTCGGCCCGGACGGTATCCCGGGCATCATCGGCTACAAGCCGGTGCACTTACAATCGCAGGAAGAGCGCAACAAATCCGCCAAAATGGACGAGATTTTCGTGGACATCGGCGCCAAAACAGAAGAAGAAGCGTTGAACAAAGCACCGTTAGGCACAGCCGTCAGTTTCGACCGGGAGATGAAGTTCGCCGGCGAACCGCCCGCCGTCGTGCCGGAAGATGGCGGCTTGCCCGAGACCGGCCGCCTGACCGGTAAAGCATTTGACGATCGTGTCGGCTGCCTTGCCATCATCGCCTTGCTGCGGGGCGAGCGGCTGCCCTACGACTTATATGCTGTGTTCACCGTACAAGAAGAAGTAGGATTGCGCGGCGCTCCCACAGCCGCGTGGGCGATCCAACCGGACATGGCCCTGATTCTGGAGAGCACCGTCGCGGATGATTTGCCCCGCGAAGAGGACCTCAGTCCCACGACCCGGCTGGGCGAGGGGCCGGCCATCACCGTGTCGGATAGAGCGAGCATCGCCGACCCGCGGCTGTTGCGCTATTTTCTGGCCAAAGCGGAAGAGACACAGATACCGCTGCAGATCAAGCAGCCGGGGGTGGGCGGAACCGACGGTCGCGCCGTGCAACTGACACGCGCCGGGGTGCCTGTGGCAATTTTAGCCGTGCCCAGCCGCTATATTCATAGCCCGGTGTCGCTGATCGACTTGCGAGATGTTCACAATTTGCTGCGCCTTTTAGAAGCGGCTTTGCCCGATATGCCCGCAGCGTTACAAATGAAACGCTAACGAGGAGAAACTGATGATCGAACAATTGGAAAAATTAGTGCACACATTCGGCCCCACCGGCCAGGAACAAGCCGTGGCCGAATTGATTCGAACGGAAATTGCGCCGTTCGTGGACGAAATCCGCCAAGACCCATTGGGCAATCTCATTGCCGTAAAAAAAGGCAAGCCCGGCGGCAAAAAAATCATGTTAGCCGCCCACATGGACGAGATTGGCTTAGTGGTCAGCCACATCGACGAAAATGGATTCTGCCGGGTGCGCCCGGTTGGCTACGTGCTCACAGCGACTTTAGTGGGCAGCCGGGTCCGGTTTGCCAACGGGACCATCGGCGTTTTCGGCGCCGAGGATGAGGATAAGGCATTGTGGAAGCCAACTGGCAAATTGCCGGCCTGGGACAAATGGTATTTAGACGTTGGCGCGGAAAACAAAGCAGCGGCGCCAGTACAGGTCGGTGACATGGCAGCTTTCTATCCGTTCTTCCATCAGCAGGGTAACCGGCTCATTGCTCAGAGCATGGACGATCGCTCCGGCTGCGCCGTGCTCTTGGCGGTGGCAAAACAGCTATCCGCGCCGGCCAACGATGTTTATTTCGTATTCACGGTGCAAGAGGAGATTGGCACCAAAGGCGCCGTGGCGGCTACGTATGACGTTCATCCGGATATGGGCATCGCCGTGGATGTCACTTTCTCGGCCGATACGCCTAAAGCCGCACCGATGGCCGTGGTACTTGGCCAGGGTGCGGCGATCAAAGTGATGGATGGCGGCATGATTGCCCATTACGGCTTGCGCCAGGCGCTGGTGGAAACAGCCGAAGCGGCGGGCATCCCGTACCAAATGGAAGTGCTGCCCGGCGGTACAACCGATGCACGCTCTATCCAATTGAGCAGAGAGGGCGTGCCGGCCGGGGCTATTTCCATTCCCAGCCGCTACATGCACAGCAAGGCAGAAATGGTAGACTTACGGGATATGATCGCCTGTGCCAATTTGCTAACCCGCTTTGTGACAGAGTCGGCATGAGCCTTTAGCATACCACAGAAGTATGACTATAGCGCCGGGCCTATCGCAGCTATGATATAGCTCAGGGAAAAACAACAGCGTTCTGTTTATAATGAGAAAGTGGTCCAAGTCACACTTTCCCACGCGCCAGCAAATAAAGAAATAGTTTTCCTTTTGACATGTGCTTGTCAAAGCAATAGTGATTTGATCATATCAGAAGAGAGGGGAGCAAAACATGGCTTACGACAAAATTATAGTTCCTAAGGAAGGTAAGAAGATTACCGTCCAAAACGGCAGGATGGTTATCCCGGATAACCCTATTCTGCCCTTTATCGAAGGCGACGGTATCGGCCCTGACATTTGGCGGGCGACCAAACGCATTTTAGATGCCGCCGTTCAGGCGGCTTATGGCGGTCAGCGAAAAATCAGCTGGATGGAAGTATACGCCGGTGAAAAAGCCGCCCACGCGTACGGCGGTGATTACCTGCCCCAAGAAACATTAGATGCTTTCAACGAATTCATCGTCGGCATCAAAGGGCCTTTAACCACCCCCATCGGTGGCGGTTTCCGCTCTCTAAATGTGGCCATCCGCACACGGCTGGACTTATACGCCTGCGTACGTCCAGTCCGTTACTACAAAGGGGTTCCCAGCCCCATGAAGCGCCCCGACCTCGTAGATATGATCATTTTCCGTGAGAACACAGAAGATGTTTACGCCGGCATTGAGTATGAAGTAGGCACGCCGGAAAACGAAAAAGTCTTCAAATTTCTCACAGAAGAAATGGGCGCCGCTATTCGCCCTGGCTCTGGAATTGGCATCAAGCCGATCAGCAAATTCGGCACACGGCGCCTCATTCGCAAAGCGATCCAATACGCGCTGGATCGTGGTCGCAAGTCTGTCACAATTATGCATAAAGGCAACATCATGAAGTACACCGAAGGCGCCTTCATGCGTTGGGGTTACGAATTGGCCAAGGAAGAATTCCGCGACGCGATCGTCACCGAGGAGGAACTTTGGAAAGAGTTTGATGGAAAGATGCCAGAAGGCAAAATCCTCTTCAAAGACCGCATTGCCGATATTACTTTCCAGCAAATGCTGCTACGTCCAGCGGAATACGACATTATTGCCACGCCCAACTTGAATGGTGATTACCTCTCTGACGCTTTGGCCGCGCAAGTTGGCGGCGTTGGCATTGCACCAGGTTCCAATATCGGTGATTTCGTCGCTGTTTTCGAGGCTACGCACGGTACGGCACCGAAATACACCAATATGGACAAAGTCAATCCGGGCTCATTGCTTTTATCCGGAGTTATGATGCTGGAGTATATGGAATGGTGGAAGCCGGCCAAAATGATTCAGGATGCTTATGAAAAGACCGTCGCCCAAAAGATCGTCACCTACGATTTCGCCCGCCAGATGGAAGGCGCGAAAAAAGTCAAAACCTCTGAGTTTGCGACAGCACTAATTAAGAACCTGTAACAGACATCTTTTATGTAGAAGTTCAACTTCTGGGAGAAGTTGGACTTCTACATAATCATACAGATGACACAGATAAGCAACATCTGCCGTCTGTGTTATTTGTGCTTAAATTTAGGTGAATGGATAACTACGCTGTTTAGAAGCGCTCAACTTCTGTGAGCGTTGAACTTCTAAAGGGAGACAAATCGAGTAGCAGAGCTATCCAAAGAAAGAATCTTGAGCAAGGAGGCTGAAAGATGCATAACGTTAAAAGGGCGCATAGCCCCGAGGTCAGCCGGCGAGGCTTTCTCACCGGTTTTATCCTATGGGTGTCGGCTGCCATTGGCGCCATTATCACTGTGCCCGCCCTCGGTTTTTTCGTTTCGCCAGCCAATAAAATATCTACCGCAGAAAAGTGGATAGATGTGGGTAAGTTGGCGGACGTGAAGATCAAGAGCCCAACAGCCGTTACATTCAATATTAAGATCAAAGATGGCTGGGTTACTTCTGAGACCGCCCAAACTGTGTTCATTGTTCGAGAGGACGAGAAAAAATACATCGTTCTTTCTAACCAGTGTACCCATTTGAGTTGTAAAGTGGCCTGGCACCCAGACAAAAACGAGTACATTTGTCCATGTCACAATGGTATTTATGACATGGAAGGCGGCAATATTTCAGGGCCGCCCCCCCGACCACTGGATCGCTACAAAACCAAGCTGGACAACGGCCATGTGTTCATTCTGGTGAAGGAGTAAAGCCATGGAAGAAAAACAGAATTGGCTGCAATGGATTGCCGAACGAATTGGTTGGGAGGCAATCGACAAGGCAATGCTCACACGCAAAGTGCCAAAGGTCAACTGGGCTTTCACTTTAGGCAGCACGACTATGTTTGTGGCCATCATCCAGTTCATAACCGGCATATTCCTGACCATGTACTACTCACCATCACCCGACCACGCTTATGACAGTATCAATTACATCATGAATGATGTAACGTTAGGCTGGCTTATACGTGGCCTACATCATTGGGGCGCCAGTATCATGGTTATCCTCGTTTTCTTGCATATGTGGCGTGTCTTTTATTACGGTGCTTACAAGTATCCCAGAGAATTAACCTGGATCCTGGGCACGTTCTTGCTTCTCACGGTACTGGCTTTGGGTTTCACCGGTTACCTTTTGCCTTTCAATCAGAAATCATACTTTGCTACGCAGGTAGGATCAAGCATGGCCGGCGTCGTACCTGTCATTGGTCCCTACCTGAAACGCGTTTTATTAGGCGGAAATGCCATCGGGGCACTAACATTAGCCCGGTTCTATAGCTGGCATATCTGGTTCTTGCCGGCTCTCCTGGTCATACTAATGGTTGCCCACATTTATCTCGTCTTCCGCATTGGCATCAGTGCCCCGCCGGTATTTGCAGAAGAGGATGAGGAGGCATAGACAACATGAACCGACAACAAAAAGAACAGTACATGAAGCGTTACAAGGAAAAGAAGGCCAATGGCGATTGGTTTTTCCCGGATGTCGTTTTCAACGACGTCATCGTTTGGGTGATTGTTTTCATTATCATGTTGGGCTTAGCCACTTTCGTGGGCGTGCACCATGAACCGCCGGTAAATCCAAATGACACAGCTTATGTACCCACGCCGGAATGGTATTTTCTCTTTTTATACCAGTACCTGAAGTACTGGCCGGGCAGCTTGGAATTGGTTGCTGCCATCATCATTCCCGGCGCCGCTATTTTAGCTTTGATCTTGCTGCCGTTTTACGACACCAACCCACACCGACATTGGCGGAAACGCCCCGTGGCAACAACCATTATGACAATAGTCATCATCGCCATGGTCTTTTTCACCGCTCAAGCTATGATCACAGCACCCAAGCAGGAAGTCTTTAATCCGGCCACCAATAAAGCCACACTGATCGCACACGGCAAAGCACTTTTCGCCAAGAATTGTGTCGTTTGCCATGGAGAAAATGGCGTTGGGGATAAAGATTTAGGCACCAATCCCCTTAACAGCGATGATTTTCTCAAAACGCGAGATGCTCAGACTATTCACGACATTATTTCCTACGGCCAGCAAAGCCTTGGCATGCAAGCCTTCGGCGCAGCAAACGGCGGTGATCTCTCCGATCCGGATATTAATGCCATCGTCGCGTATATCCAGAGTTGGGCTAAACCGGCGACAAGCCCGGGCCAAGCGGAAAAGCCAGCCAACCAGACAGGAAATTTAGCTGCCATTGCACACCCATCTTTCTCCAAGGACATCGAGCCGCTTTTCAAGAAAAGCTGTTCTGCTTGCCATGGTACCAAAAATGCTTTCAACGATTGGGATGCATCCAGTTATGATTCAGTCATGAATACAGGGAAGCATAAGCCTGTCATCAAGCCAGGCGATCCCACCAACAGCATTTTAGTACAAATGTTGCAAGGCAAGACCGAATATGGCCGCCAAATGCCTTTAGGAAGAGCGCTGAAAAATGATCAAATTCAGCTCATTGAGCGTTGGATTGCCGATGGAGCACCCAACAACTGAAGGAGGAATACATCATGATGAATTATCGCACGTACATGAACCTCGATTTGTGGAAAGCTTTGACGTACAAAGGAGGAACCGGTATGTGGGCCTGGTTACTACACCGTCTCACTGGCTTGTTCATCCTTTTCTTCGTCGGCTTCCACGTATTAGCAGCCTTTTTCAACTACGCTGGCGTCCAGGGTGATACAGTGCTGGCCACGGCTAAGTGGATTCTACTTGTTTATGAAACGCCGACCGTTCAAATCATTGTGCTCTTCTCTATTCTTTACCACGCCTTGAACGGCTTGCGCATTACGATCATGGACATGTGGCCAGGACTCATGGCGTTTCAAAAAGAAATTTTCTGGGCCGAGATGGCACTTTTCATTCCGTTGTTCCTCATTCCGTCCGTGCTCATGATCATTAATGGCATTTAAGGAGGCAAAGTGATGAGTATTTATCGTGCATCGCACAAGAATCCCAGCAAATTTGAACTTTACGCCTGGTTTTACGTTCGAGTGTCCGGCGTTCTTTTCCTACTCATGGGTGCCTTCGACATTCTCTACGCCAATTTAGTGGTCGGCCGTGGCGGAATGACCGCCGGGGAACAGATGCGTTGGGCATTTTTCCCCATCTCATTCCACAGCAGTGCCATTCCCAGCAACGCGTTCTGGCAAATATGGTCTTTCTTGCTGGTCAGCATGGCTATAACGCATGGCATGAATGGATTGCGCGTCATCTTAGATGATTACATTCGCCATCCACTTTGGCTGAAATGGTGGCAAGCTGTTGTTTGGCTTACTTGGGCCGCTTTCTTGGCCATGGCTACCTGGATCGTATTCTCGTTTTAAGCAACGCAAACGTATCGCTCACGAGGAAGGAGTAATATAAAGCATGTACTACCAATACGATGTCATAGTCGTGGGGGCAGGTGGGTCCGGCCTTTTCGCTGCCCTTTCCGCAGCACGCCAGGGCGTATCCGTGGCCGTGATCAGCAAACTTTACCCCACACGCTCGCATACAGGAACAGCTCAGGGAGGCATTGCTGCTGCTCTGGGCAATTTGGAAGAGGATCACCCGATTTGGCATGCGTACGACACGGTGAAAGGCAGTGACTACCTTGCCGATCAAGATGTGGTGGAAACGTTAGCCAATGAAGCAGTCGAAGCCGTCGTGGAACTGGAACATATGGGGCTCCCGTTCAATCGCACTGAAGATGGCAAAATCAATCAACGCCGGTTCGGCGGTCATACCCGCAATTTTGGGGAAGCGCCGGTCAAGCGGGCTGCTTTTGCAGCAGACCGTACCGGCCATATGATTTTGCAAACGCTCTACCAACAATGCATCAAACACAACGTCAGTTTCTACGATGAATTCCAGGTCATGGATGTTCTCATCAATGAAGACGGCGTCATGACCGGCGTAGTGGCTTACGAAATCGCAACCGGCGAATTACACATTTTCCACGCTAAAGCCACCGTTTTCGCCACCGGCGGCTGGGGCCGCGTCTGGGAAATTACTAGCAACGCGCATACTTTGACCGGTGACGGGCCGGCTGTGGCGTGGCGGCGGGGTGTGCCCTTGGAAGATATGGAATTCTTCCAGTTTCACCCCACCGGTATTTACAAATTGGGCATTCTCATCACCGAAGCCGTCCGCGGCGAAGGGGGCATTCTCATTAACGACAAAGGGGAGCGCTTCATGGAGAAGTACGCACCACACGCCAAAGACTTGGCCAGCCGTGATGTCGTTTCCCGGGCCATTTACTTAGAAATTCGGGCCGGCCGCGGCATCGGCGGCAAGAAATACGTTTACCTCGACGCCCGCCATTTAGGCGCAGAAGTCATCGAGAAGCGCTTGCCGGATATTGCCGATTTCTGTCGCACTTACTTAGGTGTAGATCCAGTCACACAGCCCATGCCGGTGCAACCAACTGCCCATTACGCTATGGGCGGCATTCCCACCAATGTGAATGGAGAGATCGTCATAGATCGCCAGAACACGCCCCTGCCCGGTTTCTTCGCTGTCGGTGAGAACGCCTGTGTTTCCGTACACGGTGCCAACCGCTTGGGCACAAACTCTTTAGTCGATTTAGTCGTTTTCGGCCGGCGCGGTGGCGCAGCAGCAGCCCGCTTCGCTAAGGCTAACGATTTTGCCGAGATGCCAAAAGAAACCTGGGAACCAGTACGAACCATGTTGGATGATCTCTTAGCAGAGTCCGGGGAAGAAAACGCGGCCGACATTCGCAAAGAGATGCAAGAAATCATGTTTGCCAATGTTGGCGTCTTCCGTACCGAGGAACTTATCACCGGAGCTGTAGAGAAAGTAAAAGAATTGCGCGAACGCTTCAATCATATCACGATTCAAGATCGAGGCAAGCGTTTCAATACAGACCTCTTAGAAATGTGGGAACTGAAGAACCTACTGGACGTTGCTTATGTAACAGCATCCAGCGCTCTCGCCCGCAAAGAGAGCCGTGGCGCCCAAGCCCGGGAGGACTATCCAAAGCGCGATGACGTGAATTTCTTGCAACACACGTTGGCCTACTTAGAACCGGACGATTCGGTTCGTTTGGACTATAAACCGGTGGTAATTACCCAGTTCGAGCCTAAAGAGCGCGTATACTAATTCACTCGCTGCTACCGGGCTTATCCCGCGAAGCGAAAAAGGGGAAATGGATCATGAAAATTACGCTGAAAATTCTTCGTTTCAATCCAGAAACCGATCAAAAACCTTGGTGGGGCGAGTACCAGGTGGAAATGGAGCCAGATGATCGCCTGCTGGATGCTATCCACCAAGTAAAATGGTACCAGGATGGCACATTAACTGTGCGTCGCTCTTGCGCCCACGGCATTTGTGGGTCGGATGCCATGGTCATTAACGGTCGGAATGGTTTAGCTTGCAAAACTATCATCAAGGACGTCGGCAATAAGGTAACACTCGAACCATTGCGCGGCTTTCGGGTCATCAAAGACTTAGTCGTGGATATGGAACCGTTCATGGAGAAGTACCGATCTGTCATGCCCTATCTCATCAATGACGAAGACCCGGGCACCCGTGAGCGCTTGCAATCACAAGAAGATCGAGCTATTTTCGACGATTCGACAAAATGCATTCTTTGCGGATGCTGCACCGCTTCTTGTCCTTCTTTCTGGGCTAACCCGAATTATTTAGGGCCAGCAGCGCTGGTACAAGCCCACCGTTTTATTTTTGATTCTCGTGATCGGGCCACGGAAGAACGACTGGCGGCTGTGGGCGGCAGTGATGGCGCTTGGCGTTGTCGCACAATCTTCAACTGTGTGGAAGCATGCCCACGCGAGATCAACATCACTAAAGCCATCGGCGAGATCAAAAAGGCGCTGCTTTACAACGGTGGTTGATCTTCCCTTAATCATTTATTGAATCAGCAGGGTTACTTAAAAGCGAAACTGGGTTTAGACCCGGTTTCGCTTTTTTGGTAAAGACATTTCATCTCGCTCTCAACCAAGCCAAGGTTCTTGCCCAGTTATTGCCCACAAGAAAAAGCGCCCTCCGCTTACGAAAGGCGCTTTCCCAGAGCTCATTTGCTCTTTTCCCCAGGAAGTAATCGGCACAAACACAACTTACCCACAGTCATGTCTAACTATAACCATAGCAGATAAAAATGAAAATCAGGTGAAAAGCAGCTAAAATATGGCGAATAAATTCGCTGCAATCCTCGCCAAGCCGATCTTCATCAGTTCAATTTATAATCAGCGAAGGCCAAGTTGCAAAGGTTACTGCCGTTTCAACTGCCGGGCAGGGGCGGCAACGCTCTCCCGAAATATAGTCCATCGTCAAAAATCAGTCTTCCGGCACGAAAATCGAGAGGATCAGGCTCACAATACTCACGATAATCGCCCCCCAAAACGCAGCCCAAAAGCCATGAACGTAAAATTGCACGCCTAAGCCAACGGCTAATCCTGCTGTGAGCCAGAGCAACAAAGCATTGATCACTAAGGTAAATAAACCCAAGGTCAGAATGATGAACGGCAAAGAAAACAACTTCACTACCGGTTTGATAAAAGTGTTGACAATGCCAAAGAGCAACGCCACCACGATCAGAGAAAGCAGATTGCCATAACTTATGCCAGGAATCAAAATAGCTGCAGCCCATAACGCCAACGTGTTGACAATCCATTTGGCTAACCAACGATTCATGATCCTATCCCTCCTCTTTCGCCTAAAAGGCCTCTTCCGTCCACGACGTCTCATGACAAAACACCAACGTAAATAGGATTGCTGAAGATCCATCCCCGCCGCCGCAACATCCACCTCCTGTAAACTTCGACGCGATACACACCCGATCGCTCACTCCGATATGTCAGATCGGTGCCATGGGTTTGGGCCACTAATGCGCCATTGCACAAAAGCCGAATCTCGGCGGGTTGCGGCAATTGGACACGAAATGTCGTAGCACCAGCCGGCAAACGATCCCCCATAATTACTTCGTTCTGCCCCTGCCGGGCCATGAAACGGAAGCCGTTAGTAAGGGCCAAGCGATCGAAAGCGACAAAAGCATGTCCGGCAGCCAATGCCTGATAAACAAGCCGTTTATCAGGCGCGAAGGAATGGCTCAACGGTTCCGTCGACAGCAGATGTGTGTTCACACCGGAAAAACAAGCTTCATAGGACAGAAATTTACGTTGCACACGCCCAACGCGCACCGGTGCCGCGTGGCAATCCGAGCCGCCTATCGCTACAACCGGCGCGTGCTCGGACAGCAGCCGATCCCAAAGCGACAACATTTCCGGCAAAGGACCGGTTTGAAAGAAGTCAGGACACAGAAGTAAGCCCAGCAAGTGCGCCCAACTTTTCGCGTGTGGGCGGAAGGTAGATGAATAATTCCAAAGTTCCACGCCGGTATAGCGCTTCACCTCCCATTTCGTCCACGGGTATACATCCGAGACGTATTTCGATGCTATTTCGATGGGATGTGCTAAAAAGCTCACGCCGTCTTGCCGGTTCGTCGTGTCAATTAACGCCTGTGCATCGCTGGCCAACTGTTCTACCGCTTCCGCAGTACCCAAACATAAGCAGTGGTTTTGTTGCTGTAGATCGTGCACATCGTTGACTTCTTCACCGACCAACACCAGTACATCATCACGCCAGCCTTCCTCGTCGAATACAGCACGGTTGTGATCTGTCACGATGATGAAATCCAGCCCCATTCGTGCTGCCGCGGCGATAACTTCCGGATAACTACCAGTGCCATCACTAAAAGTAGTATGAATGTGAATGTTGCCGGTTATTTCGTTCATTTGTTCCATGACACCTTCATTTCTCATTGGTGGTAGTGAATGATCAGCCGCGGCCGATACAGAGGGTTGATCCATTCCCTGGACAAAAACGTGTATTCCACAGGTAAAGCGCTATCGCCCTCTATCACAACACCGTGGTTCTGGCCAGGATTGTGGGCCCAATTGCTCACTAAGTTCGTGACATCGAATTGTACCCAGCCAACGCTTTGATGCAAAGAAACTGTTGCGGCCGGCAACCAACCCCGGTCCGCGCCGCCGGAAGCTGCGCCGGGCTGCCCCCAGGGCACGCCCGTACTGGCATCCTGCCAGGTCACTTCGCTTTCGACCCACGTGCGCAGCAAATTATAGACAGCGACTTCTAAAGGATTCGTATTGCTGCGCTTGTTCAAGAAAAGCTCCAGGTCGGCGGATGTGATATGGCTGCCAGCCGGCAAACCCGGCAAAGCAAAACGTAAAACGATCTTTTCGCTTTCTTGAGACCGCAAAGATAATACCGAACTGCTACCCATCCGGTAATTTGGCAGCCACAAGTCCAGGTTACTGTCCGTCAATCCCGTGTAACCCTCACGACCAGGTTGCAGGGTTAGTGTCAGCGGCATGGCTGTCGCCGTCGCCGTCGCGGTTGGCGTCGGTGTGAGGGGCGGCGGCGGCGTGCCAATCAAAGTCAACGCGGCGTAACGGCTATTGCTATTATTGGTGCTATCGCCGGCCCAGATGAGGTAACTGTCCCAATCACCGTGATCGTCGTCATCGTGGGCGCCGAAAGTGAAGCCAATCGTCCGGCCACTGAAATAAGCCGCATCACCCAAAGCGCTCCAAGGTAATGCCATTTCCACATTGTAGCCTTGAGCCGTAATCTTGGCTGCGGTTAATACGCCATTCGGTAAAGGATGTACACCGAAATCCCGCGCCAAACCGTCCGCCCGAATAGTGATTTGGTGATCATCCTGATGGTAACCTTGATGATCGTTGGCGCCATCGATGCCAAATTCGATGCCATCATCGCGCCAGATATCGCCGCCATCATTGGCCACCACGACGTTATCGGTCACAGCCACAGCGAAATAAAGGTACGTTTCATCCCAACTGGCCCACAACCGGGCGTGGAAATCGCTGTAAGACGGCACAACGCCCCGGATCGTATCGGCGTGGTTCGCGTCCAACAAAGCCAACGGTGCGCCGGACCACTCGGACAAATCGCCATCGATGCGAGGCCGTTGTAACAAACTGGGTGAGGCGTTCAACTGTTTGTTAGGCGGCACAGGCGTTGGCGAAAGAGTCCACGTCGGCGTCGGCGTGCTGGTAGCCTGTGACTGCGGTGTGTTGGACGGCGTCCAGGTCCAAGTTGGCGTAGACGTGAACGTCGCAGTCGGCGTAAACGTAGGCGTTGGCGTATCAGTCGGTATAGGTGTGGGCGTGTTAGTCGGCGTCGGGGTCGGTGGTATAACGATATAAGACAGATCCACACGCGGCCGCAAATCAGGATTCAGCCAATCACTGCTGATGAAACTGGCCTCCACGCCGCCGCTGCTATCGCCCAGCAACAAAAAGCCATTATTCTGATCCGGTTGGTCAGCCCACCGTTGAACCATGGCCGTGATGTTCCAAGAAACCCACCGGCTACTCTCGTTAATAGTCGCTGCGGACACAGCTTGCGCTTTCCGATCGGATGCCCCTCCAGCACCGCCCACTTGCCAGCTTGTTTGGCCAGCTACATACCAGGTCGCGTCCTTTTCCTGCCAGGATCTCGAAAGAGGATACAGAGAGATAGAAAGCGGCAAGCTATTGCTTTTGAGCGATTCGTAAAGATTCAACGTCGCCGTCAAAATATGGCTGTAGGCCGGCAAAGAAGTCGTATCAAAACGGATGAGACCATGCTTCACATTTCCGGAACGCACATAAAAAACACCATCATGGCCATAATTCAGGTCTGGATACCACGCGTTAATGTACGTGTCGGTGAAACCTTGATAAGCATTATGTCCATCTTGCCAGGTGATAGTGTGAATTAAATCAGCGGGAACAGGAGTCGCCGTGGGTATAAAAGTCGGCGTAGCAGTCGGTGGAACGACATCCGCAGCATAAGTAATCACTAATTGGGGACGCTGGCCGGGCGTTGTTCTTTGGGCCGAGTAAAATGTATACGGAATACCATCGCCAGCAATAGCATCCATTAGCACACCATCGTTGCTTTGCGGCGAGCGCACCCATTGCCGCACCAACGACGTCACATCCCAGCTCACCCAGCCGCCATTCTTGTCGATCAAAGTAGAAGCAGCCACGTCCTCCACGTCGTTAGCGCCTTGAGCCCCGGCCGTTTGCCAGGCTGTCTGTGCCGTGGCGTGCGACCAGGTCGCCTCGTTTTCGACCCAAGCCCGGCGTAAAGGCGAGAGCCCCACCGTAATATCTTTGGGCTGATCACGACGCAACAGATAGACTTTCAGCTCGGCGTGGAATACCTGCGCTTGCACAGGTATCGCCGCTAAATCGAAACGCAACAATGCCCGACGTGAGCCCCGTTGCAAAACCAACACGGTGTCTTGTCCATAACTATGTTGATTTTGCCAGCGGTAGAGATAAGTATCGGTTTGTCCGTCGTAGCCATCCAGGCCTTGCTGCAACGCAACCGTAGTCGGTGTGGGTGTGTTGGTCGGTGTGGGCGTGGAAGTCGGCGTCGGTGTGTTAGTCGGCGTCGGCGTCGCCGTAGGCGTAGCACTAGCCGTAAAAGTTGGCGTTGGCGTATACGTTGGCCCCGGATAAGTCACAACCGGCGTCAGCGAACTGGTCCCCGTCGCTGTAGGTTGCGCTGTGTCCGTCGCCGTAGGCGTGGCCGTGAACTGGCTAGGATCCGGCGTCGGCGTCGGCAAGTGATAATACAGCACTAATTTGGGACGAGCGTAAGGATCAGAAGAGGCACCACTGGATAGAAAAGTATGCAAATTCTTGTTATCTGCCTGCCAACCTTGAATCAACACACCGTAATTACTGGCCGGCGCAGAGAGCCATCGCTGCACCAGGTCAGTTATATCAAAACTGTACCAACGCCCCGGCGCACCCAACCACAAATCGGTAACCTGCGGACAAGTCCGGTCGTAAGTGCAATTGTTAGCACCGGCTTCCGTCCAACGATGGCCATTGTCAGCATTTTGCCAGGTCGCCTGGCCAGCATTCCACCCGCGGCGCAAATCGTACAGCCGCAGCCAAAGCGTGTACCAGGGCGGGTCCTTGCTCTCATAGAAAAGCTGCAAAGAGGCCCGATCCAGAATAGCTTGATTGGGAAGCGCCGGCAAATCGAAACGCAGCAAAGCCCGGCTGCTGCCCAAGCTCTGGATAATATAGCTGGAAGCGTTGTCGAAGTTCGAAGAGGGGTGCGAAGCGTCAATATAGGTATCTCGAAAACCATTATAGCCATGGACGCCTTGTTCCAGTGTCAGCGCTGTCAAAACCGGCGTCGGGGTCAATGTCGGCGTTGCAGTCAGCGTGGCTCGATTCGAAGTGGACGTGGCTGTCGGCGTCACGGTCGGCGTGGGATTCTGGGTTGCATCACGAATAACTTGCACGAACATCACATATTCGTTGCCATCATTACGATCCCAAAGGCGAAAATCGCTACCTCCTGCCTCGCGATTAGCGAAGAAAGCATTGTCTACATGAAAGGTCGCCGTCTTCCAGGTAAGACTGTTCGTTTTGTGCTGGGCGCCTAACGAGTGGTAGACATTGTCGACGCCATCGTATTGGAGTTCCCAACTATCCCAACCCTTATCGTAATACATGACTTTGAACGTTACGCCGGTGGAACGAGCAAAGATATAGCCGTCGTTGACCTTGAAGTACATGAAATGGTTGTTGGTTGCGCCATCCGTGCGCCGGCAGTAACGACCGTAGCCATGTTTATAATCGTTGCTGCTCGGACCACCATTGATACTGTATTCGGGCACGGTATCTCCACCAGGAACTGCATCATCCTGCTGTAGCCAGAAATTATAATTACCGTGCTGCGGGAACCAGAAGTGATACTTGGGGTCGGTATCACGCAGGGCTACCCACACGGAGGGCGTGTCGCCCAGGGTGCGTCCTAAATGGCGATTAGCAAACTCTAAAGTATGCCGGTCCACCGGGTTGGCTGTCGTATCGCTGGAAAATACCAGATAGTCAGCATGTTTGTCCAGCGCATTGTAGACCGCCCACAAGGGGCCGCCTTTGTCGTCGGTCATTTGGGTATTGCTACGATAGCTTTCAAAGCCGATGGGCACATATGGTTGCCATCGGTTCATCAATTCCGCCCAGCCAGCGCCACAATTGGGCGCACAAGAATTGCCGTCGAAATATGCAATGCCTTGATCCGGCATGAGCCCGTTATGCTTGAGCCCAATGCCTAACGCGCCAGCGTGGTCGCTCCACGCTTTGCGCTCATACCAGTTCTTGAAAGCCGGTGCCATTTGCAAGAGGAGCGCCGTGCGGTGGAACAAAGCAGCATGGAAATCAAGATACTTATCCACCGTTTGCACCCACAAGTCGGATGTCAAGCCATGCGCAGCCAAACAACTATCCATACCATGTTCGGCCGGCCACGTTTCACCATACATGCCTACACTAATCTCGAGCCAGGAAACGCGCGGATCACCGTCGTAACGAGCCGCTAAAGCAGCCACAAAATTGCGATACGCGTCTTGGTAAGCCGGATCCCAATATTTGGGGATGCTATAATCGCTACACAAAATGTGAGCTTCCGGGTGTTGCTTGTACACCCAGGCCGGTGTGACGTCGCCCCCACAGCAATTCCCTTTGTAAGTATTCACGGCAAAGCCAACCGTTTTCCCTTTGGCCGCCTCGCTGGCAATCCAGCCATCAATAATATCCCAGCGGAAAAGGTTCGGCTCCGGCTCGATTTCATTCCAGTTGAAATTCATGTGGCCGCCAACAACAGGATAAGCATTTGGGTCCAAATTGCGGTAGTCTTCAAAAGTATAAACACCGGGGTGCGGTGCATTGGCTAGCCGGCCGGGGATAGCAGTCACCGCGCTAAATGTCTTGGCCGTAGCAGACAAAATGGGCGATAGCCAAATCAGCGCCCCCGCTACAATAATCACCGACAAGAATAAGCCGATATACTTCCGGCGTTGGTTGTTAGACGTCGTTGCTGTGTGCAAAATAATACTCCTCTGAAAATAGAACGCAGATTAACACTGATGCACGCTGATCTTAATTTTCATCCGCTGTGGTGTGCCGCAGGCTCATGATAACTCCCTTAAAAATTAAATGCAGCGCTATCATTCACGGCCTAGCCGTCGCACTTTAATCCACCATTCTGTATCAAAATGGTTATGTTCCCCCCCAACTGAAACACTTTTTCGTGCCGCCTGGCATAACATATAGATAGATGCACATTTTCTATTCTGAGCTGGGCTGCCGACTCATGCAAACATCCTCATTATAATGCGAAAGTTCCGCAAAAGCCAACCCGCCACGCCAACGGACAACAATTCCACCAATATGTCAATGCAATGCTTCAGTTCGGTCTTTGTGTTGGCACAACAACCACCCTGACAATGTTCATCAGCGCGGCCAACCTCATTCAGCACCTGGAAATCGCTGCCACAATTACGGAACCTGCCTACGTAAGTCACCTACCAATCGCCGCGCGGCGTTTTCAGACACTGCCATGACTTATAATCGCTGGGCTGCGTCGTTACCATGATCGAATTGCACAGGTCAGCAGAAGTTTCTATACTGGACAATACTGTCTATTCATTCGCCAAGCGGGTTTTTGCCGACCTGCGCCGGACCCATTACACTACATGATAGATAATTGCTCGGGCCAGTGGGCGTGGGCATAGGTAGTAAAAGGAAAACTATGATCGAGAACAGGAATTATCACGTTGAAGCTATCATCCTCAAACGGAGGAATTACGGCGAGGCAGATCGGATACTAACCGTCTATTCTCGCGAGCGCGGTAAAATGGTCGTGTTGGCTAAAGGTGCTCGCAAGCAAACCAGCCGGAAAAGTGGCCACTTAGAGCTTTTCAGCGTCGTCAAGATACAGTTAGCCAAAGGGCGCACCTGGGATATTGTCGTCCAGGCCGAGACGTTACTCTATTTTCCGCTCCTTCGCCAAAGCCTGCCCCGTATCTCGCACGCTTACTATTTGGCCGAGCTGATGGATGGCTTTGGTGCCGAAAATAACAGCGACGTACGTCTGTACAACTTAGCTAAGGAAACGTTAGGACGCTTGAACGGCGATGACAATCTGCTACGCGTGAGCCGCTTTTTCGAAATACGGCTATTGTACTTAACCGGTTTCCAACCGCAACTCTACCTTTGCCGGGCTTGCCAGGCTCCCATCAACGAGGGCATCAGTAATTATTGGAGCGCCGAGGCCGGCGGTGTGCTTTGTCCGGATTGTGGCGCTCACACTGCGAACGCAGTAACACTCAGCGCTCCGCAATTGAAGCTCATGCGTTATTTGGATCGGCATTCTTACCGGATGTGCCAGCGCTTGGAGGTGAACAATGCGTTGTGGCGGAGCATCGAGCCGCTCATGCAGCAATACATTGTCTCCATCCTGGAGCACCGCCTGCGTTCCATCGAATTCTTGCAGCGGCTGCGTCAGCAAGCTGCACGAGAAGAGAAACCACGCCAGCTCCCGACATAGGACCCAGCGAAATACTAATTCCCGTTTTAGCACTCGCTTTCCATGCTCGCCGAATGATGAAGATTGACAAGTAGAATCGACAATTGGCTCACGTAGCTTCTTAACCTTCGTAAAGGGCCAACAAATAGCCCGCTTTAGCGGGCTTCTACCCAACATAGCCCGACGACTTTGAGCCTCGGGCGGCACGCCCCGGGCGATTGTAGGTTATAGCAACTGGAAGTCACGCTGAGCGGGGCCTGCGGCCAGCGTCCTGTCAGAAGTTCAACTTCTTGAAGAAGTTGAACTTCTAATCGACGGTGTTCTCCGGCCGAGCGCACGGGGGGGCAAAGCCCCGTGCTACATTGCCAAAAAGCCCCCTGAAAGGAGGCTAGCCCCCAAGAAAGAAAATAAAAAAGATTGTCAGCCGCCATTAACCAACCCCATCCCTATTTCAGTAGTTCAATTTCTTCAAAACGCGTTCCCAAATGGTCGCCACGGGCCAGGCAATAATACTGCTTGCCAAGAAAGCAAATAAGAAAATCGCCCAACTGCCCACAAACTGCGCCCAGAACTGCCCGGGCCAATCAGGGCGCAAGCCACCGGCAACCAGCAGGCCACTGACGCCTTGCCCGGCCACGCCTAAATAGTGCCCCGCTCCCACATCCTGCCACCCCTGTCCAAAGCGACCATCAGCCAAAAAAGCTGGCGCCCAAACGCCGAAAAAGCCGGCCAATGTCACCACCGCTAACAAGCCGCCATCATCCGGCAGCCGGAAGAAACGGTCCACACCGGCGGTCCACAGCGGCAAGAGAGCCCCCACCAACACCCCTACCAACAACGCAGCCCAAGGCGGCAAAAAAGGCGCCCCAGCCAACAACGATAGCCATCCCGCCGCCAAACCGCGCGCTGGCAAAACCAAATTTTGCTCGCCACTGAAAAACCAGACATATAGCAGCGGCAATAACGCCCCTCCGGACGCCGCCAACAGCAAATTCAACAACATTTTCTCCCAAGGAAAAGCGAAAGAAGGGAAAAGCGGCAATGCTAAGAACCAACCACTGCCCCCGGCCAGAAGCAGCCCGCTCCCCAACACAGCCAACAGCGGGGAAGGCAACGCTGGCAGCGCGTCGAGAGCGCCGACACGGGCCGGACGCCGCGGCCGAAAAGCGAGCAACACGGCCCAGCTCATACCCGCCGCAACCAAAGCAATCATGCCGAGGCCGCCGACATCAAGATAACCGTGTCCCCAGCCAGCCGTCACGCCTAAATGGTGCAGCCAACCGCCGCCGTAAATCCAATTACCAACAACCGGTGCGATAATCCCCCCACTAACGCCGCCCAACAAAATCGCCAGGAAGGTAGGCCCATATCGCCGCGTGACCACCATCGGCACTAACGTTGCGCTAATGATCCAGGGCAACTGGCTGAGGAATAGTGCCAGACTGCCCGGTGTATCCGCACCGTGGCCCAGGAAGAAGCCGGTGACGCCAGCCATGCCCCAATAACGGCTCCACGCCGGGGAGAGCGCGGTCCATTCCCGAACCAGCACAGCGAAATCGGGACGGCTGTCGATCAAGCCAAAGCCGCCGAATTCGAAAGCAAAGCCAACAAGGAAATAAAGCACACCGGCCAAGCCAATGGCCGCCGGGAAACTGAAGGCAGCGCTTTCCCTTTCCGGCAGCGGCACGGACGCCAAAGCGATGAGCAGAAGGCCCAACGGCACCAACAGAGCAATGGACGCGGCCAATTCCTGCGCGTTCAAGATAGTCGGCGCTTTTTCGGCAGCCCAAGCCGATAAGGGGAAGAACAGCAACGCGACCATTGTGCCGGCCGGAATCAACCAGGGAGACATCACGCCCCGCCAGCCACTACGCCTATTGTCATTACAATGTCCAACAAGGGCACAGCAATCTTCCTCATCGGCGCTGGAGATTGCTTGACCAACAGGCGGGTCACACTGTCGCTGCGCTTGCAGTGACACGACTAATTTCTTAGACGCGCTGCATCTTTGCGCCTCTGCGTCCACCATTTTCAAGGGAGCACGCCAGAGGTCGCAATATTTTCTGGTAACGCGTTGCCAAATGTGATACAATGCGCGTGTTGGTAACGGTAGATATGTCATGTCTCTT
Source organism: Anaerolineae bacterium (assembly GCA_015486845.1). Taxonomy (GTDB): domain Bacteria; phylum Chloroflexota; class Anaerolineae; order JAADDB01; family JAADDB01; genus WFQU01. The sequence continues at coordinate 23,011 of WFQU01000150.1, forward strand.
CCTTATCGCATCAATTGGAATGGTGTTAATGATACCAGAAGGCAGCCATTTCGACAAGCATACCCGGCACACGGCTAACGTTGCCAGACCGGCCGCATGGTTGCCGAAGGCGGCCAGCCGACTAAACAGAGCGTTTTCGTCGTGAAATTTCTCGCAGATGCCATGTTAGGCCGTTTAATGACATGGCTGCGGCTGTTGGGGTACGATACAGCTTGGGCTGACGACTTGGCAGACAGCCAGATAGCCAGATTAGCTCGCAGCGAAGGGCGCATTGTTCTCACGCGAGATACACAATTCGCCCGGCGCAAAGGACTGCCGATTGTCCTTTTTCACGAGCAGACACTGGCTGGAGAATTGCAAGAACTGCGGCAATCAGTCACGTTGCCGCCGGCTGACCTGTTCAGCCGTTGCCCGGTGTGCAATGCAACGTTGCAGCTGCTTACCCGGGAAACTGCCAAGCCGTTAGTGCCGCCATACGTTTGGCAAACGCAAACAACTTTTCGCCGCTGTCCACACTGTGGACGCGTTTACTGGGCCGGCACACACAGGCAACACGTTCTCGCCTTTTTGCGGGAAATCGGTTGGCCGTTAGCGAAGAACACGCCGCCGGTCGGAACAGATTAGCGTCAAATTGTGAGTGATGCGTCACCAACAGACGGTTTTAGTGCCGGATGATCCGCTTTTTGCCAAAAGGGACATACCCGCTCCCGTGGGAGCGGGCGCTGAAAATAGGGCGAGGCCGGATTCTGACACAAACCAACCAGCCGGGGCACCTGTCCATCGCCATTGCTGCGAATGAACTGTACAAAGCGACAATTATCGCAACGCCGCTTGGGCGGACGTAAACGCTTTTTTAGCCAACATAACATACATTGATCCTTATCAACCTAATAATCGAGCAAAAGGCCTGTGCCACGCCTGATCGCATTGCGAGAATTCGTTTCAGGATGCTGTCACTTTCTATACCGGACTATCTTCATAACCAACCATGCTCATACGCGGTCAAGTATACCATAAAGATGGGTTTTGGGAAGCAATCGTAACCGGAAGAGAAGTCGGCATAGGCTTGCAGCCTGCCTGTGCGGGCGCGCAGACAGGCACACCACAGCGGCTGAAAACGCCCCCTATCCCCCAAAGTTTGGGGGGAGCGCAACACACCCCCAGAATTGGGGGCCGGGGGAACGCTTTTCGGAAGGGTTGTAGGGGAACCGTACGGTTCCCCTGCCGGGAGCTCGAGGGCAGCGCCCTCGGAAGAGAAAAAGGCGGCGAGATCATCTTTGATTAGAAGTTCAACTTCTTGAAGAAGTTGAACTTTTGAAACAGGAATGGCGATGGTTGATGACGGCTGATAATCTTTTATATTTTCTTTCTTGGGGGCCGGGGGGGCTATTTTCAGAGAAGCCATGATATGACGGAGTCCATTTTTTGACCATTGTTTTTTTATCTGCGTGCGCAGCCAGCGCTAATCTGCGTCCTATTTTATTTTCAAGGGAGTTATCATGAGCCTGCGGCACACCACAGCGGATGAAAATTAAGATCAGCGTGCATCAGCGTTAATCAGCGTTCTATTTTCAGAGGAGGTATCATCAATGGATTTACAGAATTTACAAATCGTCGAATTGGATGTTCAAAAGCAGGCAGAGCGATTGCGATTCATCAAAGTCCCTTGGACATTTTATTATCGCGACCCAAATTGGGTGCCCCACTTGCTCATAGAACGCAAGGAATTGTTCGATCCTAAAAAAAATCCTACTTTTGAACACATGGATTTAGCGCTTTTTTTGGCGGTAGCCGATGTCGATCCGACGAATCCACCGCTGGTGGCAGCCGGCGCACCATTGCCAGTCAAAGGATCTGGGCCGCAAATCGTAGGGCGCGTGGCCGTCATGGTCAACCATCGGCACAACGAATTCCACCACGAAAAAGTAGGTTTCTTCGGATTCTTCGAAAGCGTCGATGACCAAGCCGTGGCTAATGCGCTACTGCAAAAAGCCGGCGACTGGGCTGCTGCTCGCGGCATGACTGCTTTGATCGGCCCGAATAATTTCAACACGAATGACGAATGCGCCATGTTGGTGGAAGGCTTTGACGGCCCACCTGTTTTCTTGATGACGTACAATCCGCCTTATTACCCCGTTCTAATGGAAAATGCGGGCTATCACAAAGCCAAGGATTTATACGCCTGGCACATTGATGCTTCTGCCGTCGACGGCAAAATGAGCGGCCTACCCAAACAGTTAACCCGCGTCGTAGAAAAATTACAGAAGCGCGGCAATGTGCGGGCGCGCAAAGTCAACATGAAAGAGTGGGACGCTGAGTTACACCGATTCAAAGTGATTTACAACGAAGCGTGGGAACTGAATTGGGGATTCATCCCATTAACGGATAAAGAGTTAGACCATGAAGCAGAAGGGCTGAAGATGTTAGTGGATCCCGATTTGGTTTTCTTAGCCGAAGTGAAAGACGAGGCGGGAAATTGGAAGCAGGTCGGTGCATCAATTACGCTTCCCGATTATAACCAGGTCTTCATCCGCATGAAAGGCACGGAACCATTGCCGCTTCTCTTGCCAAAATTGCTCTGGTACAAACGCAAAATCAATCGCGGCCGGGTTTTCGCCATGGGCGTCATGTCCGAATACCGCCAAAAAGGGCTGGACGCGTTGATGTATTACGAGACAGCGAAAGAGATGTTACGCAAAAACTATCAAGATGCAGAAATGGGATGGACATTGGAGGATAACACGATGGTGAATCGAGGCATTGAGTTTTTTGGTGCCAAAGTTTATCGCCGCTATCGATTCTATGAAAAAGCTATTGGCAAGTAAGCCCAATAGCGTCTGCCCAACAAGACCCGCTGCGAGGTGCCATGCGTAAAAGAAGTGAAGCGGCCGTCAAGTTAGTGCTCTTTTTCAGTCGCCGCCGGGATATGGACGTCGAGGAAGAAGAGCGCTACTACCAATTCACGACGACAAAATTCTTTCCCTGGTTACAATCGCACGGCTTGGCGATCCATGAAATCTGGCTTACAGCTTATGGCAACGAACCGGAGCAAATGCTCGGTCTCGTTGCGAAGGATATCCAATACGTGAGAGCGTTGCTGCGCAGTCAGGGCTGGCATAACCTGATTACAGAGCTGGAGCAATACATCGAGGCCTATCAGGAAGTTGTCGTTCCCTTTCAGGAAGGGTTTCAAATCATACACCCGCTCTGAAGCGTGCGACGCTACTACTCGAGCACTTTCCAGGCTATTAAGCCTGGAAGGTGCTCTTTTCGACATCGCCAACCATAGCAGGCGCCATAGCTTGGGCAATGGCCATGCGCACAGCACCGCTCAAGCGAGCAAATTCTGCCGAAGTTAAATGGGCACGCTGCCGGGGCCGAGGCAATAGGACCGGGATATTCGCCACGATCCGTCCCGGCAACGGCGACATCACCAACACCCGATCGGCCAACAACACAGCTTCTTCAATGCTGTGCGTGACTATCAACACAGCCACCGTGCGATAACGCCAAACACGCAACAACTCAAAATTGAGCCGTTCACGCGTCAACGCATCCAGCGCCGCAAATGGTTCGTCCAACAAAAGCAACGATGGTTCCTGAATCAGTGCCCGAGCCAAAGCGACCCTGCTTTGCATACCCCCGGAAAGTTGGTATGGATACATGGGCCCGAATTCCGCCAATCCGACTAAATCAAGCCACTTAGCCGCCCGTTGCACTCGCTCTGGTTGGGGTACGCCTTCCAGTTCCAGCGGCAAGAGCACATTTTCTTGCACAGTGCGCCAGGGCATCAGCGCTGGAACCTGAAACGCGTACCCAATTTGCCGGCCGGGGCCGGCCAAAGGTCGGCCGCGCAGCAACACTTCCCCTTCCCTGGGCGTTTGCAGGCCGCCCAACAGCTGTAATAACGTCGTTTTGCCACAACCTGATGGCCCAACGATAGCCACAAACTCTGTCTCACCGATAGATAGGCTAATATCATCCAGAACCCGTAGCGGCTGGGTATCGTCATAGAAAGCGCACAAATGGCGCGCCTGCAAAAATGGCTGCTTTAGGATTGATCTCTTGGCATTCATGGACAGTGCACTTTCACCAACAGTTCCTTTCGCCCCCATGTTCGAGCCAAAGTCTGCGAAGGCAGCCAGATATCCAAGTGCTTATCCGTCACGGCAGCGCCATGGTCCTGACAGATCACCATCCCCAGGCCTGGAACATCGAAGCGAGTACCAAAAGGATAGGATAGACCACAAGCACACGTACCAGGTAAAGAGGGCAGACCACTGGCCGTTTTACCGACCAACGAGTAAGCAGACACAGACATGGTAACTTCGCCGTCCCGGCACGTTTCCCCTTTCTGACTACGGCAAGAGACCAAGAGCAACACCACGATCAGAATCGTGAATAGCGCACCCTTTTTCACCGTTGTTTCACTCGCGATCTTTTTGATCATTGTCCGGAACTGGTCACAAATTGGTTCGTGAAAGCGTGGGAAACATCCACGTCATGCTGCAATAAACCCATTTTGCGCATGAATTGCTCCGCTTCTATCCACTGCGACAGCGCCGTGCGACCGAACTGGCCATCTCGTGGCTGCCAAAAGCGCAACGCAGCATCAAAAATCGCTCGGTTTGCCGCTTCATGTGCACCGCCAGCTTCTGGCACAGCACGCAGGCTGATGGCAAACGCTTCATCCGGATGCGCCAAAGTGTACTGTATGCCGCGCAGCATTGCCCGGGTGACCTTGCGCACCAATTCTGGGTGCCGCTCAATGGTCTGTTCATTGCTGATCAAGCCGTTAGAGGGCAGGTCAATTTGATCAGAGACTTCCATCACATTCACTTTCTTCCCCGCTATGCGCAATTGCACAGGCCCATTGACAATGTAGTCCACCGCAGCATCGACCCGGCCATCGCTCACGGCGGCCGCTTGCGTAAAGCCGATGTTTTCCAGTTTAATGCGGCCCTCATCCAACTTGTTTGCGTAGACGAACGCTTTCCAGCCCACATAACTGGCACCGTACGGGCCGGGAATGCCTACCTTCTTGCCAATGAGATCCGCCGGGGTGCGAATGCCGCTATCGGCTAAAGCAAAGATTCCCACGGGAAAGCGAGTGTACCAGCGAGCTACATACACGACGGGCAATCCCTGGGCCCGGCCTAAGAGCACTTCCTCGCCGCTGCCCACCACGAAAGGTATTTTGCCGCTGCCCACCAGCTTCAGATAATCAGTCTCGAAACCATTGCGGAATTCCGGCACCAATCCTTCGTCGGCAAAAAACCCTTTCGCTTGCGCCACGTAGAACGGTGCGAACTGCACGCTAGGCACGTAGCCTAAGGCGATCACTACCGGCTGCGGCGACGCGGCCGGCTGCGCCGTCGGCGTTACCGACGCACAAGAGGCCAGCCCGACAACGGCTAATACTAACAGAACCACGGAAAATACTTTCTTTCTCATCCTTCTCTCACCTTCCTCTAAAAATAGAAATAGAATGCTGATGCACACTGATAAACACGGATCTCAAATATGTTGTTTAGGCAATACGAAGATTCCTGTTATTCGACCCGGTTCATACTATTGGCGACTATTACGCGCATACCAACTCACGGCGGCAATATGATGTAAACGGTCGTTACCAACAGGATAACGATAATTTGCAACGAAACAGTAGCCAATGGTAATCCAAAAAACCAGTCAAGATGCAACCAAAGCCTTTTGAACGCGGATTCTATTCCCACCCGCTATAAGGCGCCTGCCGGCAGACTTACGATGGCGTTCAGCGCCGGCGCTGCTGCGGTTGCCAGCGCAAAGCCCGTTTTTCCAGCAATGCCACCAGGCCATAAAGGGTCACGGCGATGAACACCAACATGAAAATAGCAACGAATAACATGGCTGTATCCATGGTGCCGCGGGCCGCCAAGTTAATGAGGAAGCCCAGCCCTTGATTGGCGCCCATAAACTCTCCCACCACGGCGCCGATCACTGAGAGCGCCACGCCTATTTTCAGTCCACCGAAGAGTATCGGCAAAGCTGCCGGCCATTCCAGTTTCGTGAACAATTGCCAGCGGTTAGCACCCAAAGCGCGCATGAGCAGGCGCAATGTATCGTCAATGGAACGCAGCCCCACTACACTATTCACCAGCACCGGGAAGAAAAGGGTCAGTGCGCAGATCACCGTTTTAGCCAGCAAGCCGTTTCCCAACCAGATCAAGATGAGCGGCGCGATGGCAATGACCGGCACTGCCTGCGCTGCGACGAGGTACGGGAAAAGTAGCCGCTCCCAAAAAGCGAACCGGGCCAGAAAGTAACCCAGAAGGAACGCCGTAGAAAGGCCAAGCACCAGGCCGGCGGCAATTTCTTCCACCGAAACCAGGGTATGCCGCCACAACAAGCCATTCCGAGTCAACGCTAAGAAGCGCTGCCCAACCGCCTCCGGCGCGGGCAGAATGTAGGGTGGGTAATGTTTCCAGGCAACCAACAACGCCCATCCGGCAACGAAAAGCACGCCCAGAAGTAGCCCCAGGCCAATTTCCAGCAGCCATTCTGGCACGAGTGCAGTCCTGGCCGGCAAACGTCCCCCGCGCCGGCCACTATAACGATGCAATGATCGCTCCATAATGCACTTTCCCAATCTTTTCGCTTCGAGGATCGGTGTGAGAGGAGAAGATACGCACAAACGGCCAGAAGGGAAAGCCAGACAACAAAAATGCCCGATAGGCTTCCCCTCGGGCAAATGCAATGGCCGGCCGCAGACTATAAGCCTGCACCCGTTCCATGTCACCTTCTCCCATCCGGACTATACCGTCGGCTCTGGCTTCGCACCAGATCTGCCCAAAAATAAGGGCTCGCGGGCTTGGACACACGGTCCATACCGCCGGTCAGGAATCAGGAGCCTCGCTCCCTCACCATTCCCCGAAGGTCTATTATGCAATTCAGTGCGGCACTCAGGCCGCCGTATTTTGACAACGACCTCATTATAGACCAGCTTGCTTCTCATTGTCAAAGATAGCGACTTGCAAATTCAACTAAGGCTGAGCAGTCACATTTTGCCTTTAATACCTTTCCCTTTAGATAGTTGAACCTCTAAACAGGTTCTTTGGCCGGTTAATGATAATCCCTGGCTACTTTTGGCCAAAGAGGTAAATTGTGCTAAAAGAAAGTGCACCGGGCAATGTGACCTGTCGACTTGTGGCGGTCACGCCAATCCTGGCCTATTCACAGAGGAATCGGCATGGGCCTATGGCCTACCTTGTGCGGGCACGCAGACAGGCGCACCACAGCGGATAAAAATAATGCGGCTGGCGTCAAGCCTTTAGGTGGATTGGTGGGTCTACCACCGGCTAAAGCCTCGATTCCGGTACGGCGGCAGGGTACGTCAAGATTGCGTCCGCTGCCAAGAGGCTGCTCAACACCAGCCCCCTTTCAGGGGGCTTCTTGGCGACGTAGCACGGGGATTTGCCCCCCCCGTGCGCTCGGGCGGAGAACGCTGTCGATTAGAAGTTCAACTTCTGCGAGAAGTTGAACTTCTTAAAAAATATACGGCTGGCGTCAAGCCTTTAGGTGGATTGGTGGGTCTACCAC
>WFQU01000151.1 GCA_015486845.1 Anaerolineae bacterium
TAGGATGTCCTAACAACTTCCCACCGGCATCATCCATGGCAATTTCCACGCCGTGCAAAGAATCTTCGCCCAATGACGCATTCGGCCCGGACAAAACGACCATCGCCGCAATCTTGATGGGATCGCCCTTGGCGACTTCAACACATCCCAATGGGTCCGTGCACTTATAACCTTCCACCGGAGCCTTCGTCGCGGCTGGAGCTTTCGTCGCGGCCGGAGCCTTCGTCGCCGGCGCAGGGGCTTTGGTTGCTACAGGAGCCTTCGTCGGCGCGGGTGTTGCCCCGCCACCACAAGCTGCCAAAACCATACTGGCGATGAGCAACAGAGCCAGTAACGCAAATGCCTTCTTGTTCTTACTCATTTTCTCCTCCTACGTAATTAGCTTCTACCAGTTTGCAATCAACCAACAACATCCATTTCTTATCAGCAATCATGTAGTTTTCTTGGTCACCACCTCCCTTCCAAGACCATCATAAACGGAAAAAACAGCTTGTCGTTAACACTATAACAAGTCCTTGTGTTCCATAAGAACACAACTTTATCTAGAACTATCGGGATCGGGGAAAATGTACAGAGGAACTCCTCGGCCATTGAGGAAACCCTGTTATCTTTGTTTTTATTTTATAGGGTAAACCAAATTAGACACGACTATGACCGGGATTGCATCAATGCAACCATGACTCCGCAGAAAAAAGGCATCCATCACCAGCCTGTTAGGCTGGTGCCCCACTTTTTAGGTGAACCCAGGGGGAAGACACCCTCAAAGAAGCTAATTCTACAGGGCCTTTGTTTTACTTCCTAATCCTTTTTCAGGACAGCCATTCATACCTTACCAATTGTATTTCTTGCTCAACAAGCAAAACTGTTAATATGGAACCGCAAAAGTACCCACACATGGAGAAATTTAAATCAGCGAATCGAGCGAATTGGAGAATTGACAACAGTGTTGTATGCAAACTGACCGACCGTTTCGCTGATTCGCTTCTTCGTCGAATCACTGGATCGGTACTTTCACGTTAACGCCCTTTCGGCTCGGGCTCGCCCAAGTTAAGGAATTTTAGATATTCGGCATTCCACATCATTAAGTCAATACAACAAAAAGGCAAAAAAATTATACTGTACCGAGACTATGTTGTCAACTCAAAGAGCAACTAATGTTTACAGCAACGTAAACCACCAGATACAGTGCCAAATTGAATTACAGACTCAATCACCAGCACGCTCAGGAGCTGGAGCCCCCAAGCAAACATCACGCCACGACCCTGAAGCTAACATCAAACCGACATGATGCCGCGACGCATCATGTCGTAGTTCTCTAAGGCCCGGCCGGCGCCAATAGCCACGCACGCCATCGGTTCTTCGGCCACAAAAGCGGGCACACCCGTTTCTTTGGTGATCAGGTCGCTCACATGCCGCAATAAAGCGCCACCGCCGGTGAGCACCATGCCACGGTCAATGATATCAGAAGCTAACTCCGGCGGTGCTTGTTCCAACGTTTGTTTGATAACATTGATGATCAAACCAAGCGGTTCCGACATAGCTTCAGTAATCTCTTCGGAAGTAATCTGGATCGTTTTGGGCAGGCCTCCGATCTGGTCGCGGCCGCGCACCTCCATGGTCGTAGAGTCTTCAGGCAGCAAAGCACTACCAATGGCTATCTTAAGTTCGTCGGCGGTCTGCTCACCAATCATCAAATTGTACTTTTTCCGCACATAGGAAATGATCGCTTCGTTCAAGCGTGTGCCGCCCACCCGCACAGAACTCCAGACAACAATATCATCCAGAGACACAATCGCCGCTTCAGACGTACCCCCGCCCATATCCACCACCATGTTGCCGGTGGGCGTTTCAATAGGCAAGCCGGCACCATAAGCCGCAGCCAACGGTTCCGGCAACAAATACGCGACCCGAGCACCGGCTTGCATCGCTGCATCGTGCACAGCGCGCGCCTCCACCGTCGTCACGCCTTTGGGAATACTAACCATCACCTGAGGACGAATCAGCGGAAACCGGCCTACGATTTTACGGATAAAGTAGCGTAACATGGCCTCCGTAACAATGTAATCGGCAATCACGCCAGCTTTAAGAGGTTGTGCAACCTCGATGCTCTCTGGGTTCCGGCCAAGCATCTGCTGTGCATCCGAACCAATGGCTACAATTCTGTTTGTCGAAACATCGATAGCCACGACAGAAGGCTCGCGCAACACAACCCCCCGTCCTTTCACGTAAACGAGGATATTTACCGTTCCGAGGTCAATGCCAATTTGCTTTTCAAACATTCCTATCCATCCGAAGATATGCATTAAGCTAATTCATGGGCTTTTCGACACCACAAAAGCAAGCCTCATCTTACCAGAAAGGGAGAAAAAGAGCAAGCACATCGTCCGTCGGTACCACGTCCTCGAAAGATACCCTCCAGCAAAGCCATGAAACAAGCTATATTGACACAAGGAGCTTGTCAAAACAAGTTAACCCCGCTGCCGTCGTGGGGGGCGTGATGCGTCGTATTTTTTATGTCGCGTGCCGAAACAACGATGCCGGCCATCACCTGGCCATAGGCTCCACATTTGTGATTCCGATCGCTAATCTACGGTAAGCAATAAGCATAAAGTATCTCACAACACCGTAGCGAATTTTATTTGCTGAGTGCCCGGCAAAACAATTGACCAACCACTATTTTTCGATTATACTTGTCCTGAGAGCGGTTAAGGACAAGGATTCTCCGCATGATTTGAGCGAACAGGCAGATAGAAATCCATGACAATATCAAAACAAGCAGCACAACTTAGCCGTTGGCAGCGTGTTATAACCCATACAAAAGAACAAAAAACACAAGCCTTAGCACAGCTTTCCGAAGCAGAACTGGTCGAACGGGCGAAAACAGATGCTGAAGCATTTGGCGTGCTTTACGAACGACATGTAGATGCAATTTTCAACTATGTTTACTATCGAACCAGTGATCGCACGGTAGCAGAAGATCTTACTGCTCGCACTTTTTACAACGCTCTAAATAAAATTAGTAGCTACGTGCAGCGAGGTGCACCTTTCACTTCCTGGCTATATCGCATTGCCCATAACTTGACCGCGAATTGGCATCGCGATCAAAAGCGGTGGAAAATATCATCATTGAACGACGCATTCGAAGGGATTCATCGTTCCTCAGCCCCCACGCCGCAGGCAGAAGTGGAACGCCGGGAATCGGTGGCTATTCTCATGGATGTCATTGCCGAATTGCCAGACGATCGGCAACAATTGTTGTTGTTGAAATACGTGGAAAATATGTCCAACGCGGAGATTAGTCGCGTGATGGGTCGCACAGAAGGTGCTGTAAAGTCATTATATCACCGGACGCTCATTGCCCTGCGCCGGAAGTTGAAAATGAAAGGCTTTAGTTTAGAGTGAGGTCGCTATGAATCAGGAAGCCTATTATGTCGAAAAACACGCCCATGCCCTGGTAGCCGATGACGAAAAACAAGCTCAGCTCATCGAAGATCGGTTAGCCGACGTACCAGGCTTGAATGCATTTTTTGCTTTGAACCGACTGTTGCGGCGTTCTCTCCAGCCACAGCCGGTGGACATTAAATTCCGACAGCAGTTGCACAAACGGTTAATTAAGGCCGCCCGGCAGCGACAGGCAGAGCAATCGACACCGGCGCTGGCACATCCTTTCTGGCGTCGTTACTGGGTTTGGGGAGCAATAGCTGCGTCCGCAGCATCCGTCGCCGGCAGTTTAGCCTTTCTGCTTTTCTGGCGACGATCATCAGGTAGTATAGCTTCATGAATGCACAACATAGCGCGGACACCGTGGCGCTATCCACAAATTTTCCTGTTGTCATACCGGTGGCTATCCGCTTCCGCGACCTGGACGCACTAGGACATGTCAATAATGCCGTCTATTTGAGCTACCTGGAAGTCGCACGCGTTGCCTATTACCACCGACTCGGTTGGGACAGCCGGCAAAACAGTTTCGGCTTCGTAGTCGTCAACATTTGTATCGACTACCACTCGCCGCTCTTTCTGGAAGACCAGGTCTTAGTCGGCATCAAAGTAAGCAAAATCGGCCGCACGAGCTTCACTTTTACGTATGAAATGCGCGAAGAAGCAAGCGGTCGGTTAGCAGCAACAGCAGAAAGCGTTCAAGTGACCGTCGATGAGCACCAATCACATAGCATTCCCGTGCCGGAAGAGCTACGTCACCGGGTAGCCAATCTGGAAGGAAAACCGCTTTAACAAGATATAACGGACGTAAAAATGACCGTCATATCTCTCTCCACGCATCGCACGCTACTGCCGTCCCTTGGCTTGTATGGCCTGCAAAACACGCTCTGGCGTCATAGGCAATGCCCGTAAACGCACGCCCACCGCATCAGCGATGGCGTTGGCCACAGCCGGCGCTACCCCGTCAATAGGCAGCTCAGCCACCGATTTAGCACCCAACGGCCCACTGGGCTCCACCGTCGGCACGAAAACTGTGGTCAGCTCCGGCATATCCAGACTGGTGAAAATACGATACTGGTTCACGTGCGGATTGGTCAAATGCCCCCCGCGACTAAATTCCATCCCCTCGGCCAGCGCGTAGCCAAGCCCTTGCGCCACAGCGCCTTCCACCTGTCCTTCCGCCGTGGTTAGATTGATCACTTGGCCGATATCGGCAACGGTAACAAATTTCTCCACGCGCACCTGGCCTGTTTCCGTGTCCACCAGAACCTGGGCAAACTGGGCGGCAAAAGGCTGCGGGCAACGGTAAGACATATGCGATGCCGTGGCCATGATCTGATGTTGATCCACCATGTGCAAGCTGCGCATGGCGACCTCTTTCAGTGTCACGCTGCGCCCGTCCGGGGCCATCGCACGACCATTTTCCAAGTGCAACGTTTCCGCCGGCACCTCCAGCATCTCCGCAGCCACCTCTTTGACCTGCAAAGCGACTTTCATGGCGGTTTTCTGGACGGCCCCGCCGGAAATAAACGTGGTACTGGAAGCATAAGCACCTTTGTCGAAAGGCGTGAAATCAGTGTCGGCAGAGAAAACGATGATATTATCCACAGCACAGCCTAAAATCTCAGCTGCAATTTGCGCCATCACCGTGTCGGCGCCGGTGCCCAAATCAGAACCGCCGTAGAGCAGATTGAACGAGCCATCATCGTTGATCTTCATGTAAGCGCCGCCCATGTCCAGCCCGGGGATGGCCGACCCGTGGGCGACGATGGCCGCGCCCATGCCCCGGCGCAGCCACGGTTTGCCGGGCACCAGATGCCAGGCCGAATCCAGTCGCTTTCCCCAGCCGATAATGTCAGCGCCAGTATCCGTGCACTGCTCCAGCGCCACCGATTCCACCGGATTCTCGTAGCCCTCGCGCCCTTCACCCAACGGTTTGGCTAGCGCGAAAATGTCGCCTTGACGCACCCAATTGCGGCGATAAACATCCAGCACATCCAGCCCTAACTTCTCAGCCGCCTCATCGATAAGCGTACCCAGGGGGAAATAACCCTGGGTGGCACCATAGCCGCGAAACGCGCCGGCCACCGGATGGTTGGTATAAACCACATCACCGCTAAAACGCATATTCTTCGTGCGTAACAAACCCAATGTCTTAGCACCGACATTACTTAGCACCGTCAGACCATGAGCGCCGTAAGCACCGGTGCTGGAAAGCGCGTAGAGCGAGGCTGCTGTGATCGTGCCATCTTTCTTGAAACCGATTTTCATCTGAATGATGTAAGCGTGGCGGGAACGGGTAGAACGGAATTCTTCATCGCGATCCAAACGCATCCGCACCGGCCGGTTGGTCTTGATGACCAAATGCGCCACCAAATCATCCAAAACGATGTCTTGCTTGCCGCCGAAGCCGCCGCCCAAACGTGGCTTAATGACTTTAATTCGTTTTTCCGGCAAGCCGGTCGCCCATCCCACCACGCGGCGGACATGGAACGGCACCTGGGTGCTGGAACGGATGACCAACCGGTCGTCGTTATCCCAATAGCCGATGACCACATGCGGTTCCATCGCTACGTGGTGCTGAAATGGTTCGCGAAATTTTCCTTCGACGACTAAATCCGCGCTGGCAAATTGGCCGTCTACATCGCCGGCTTCCGCTTCGATATGACAGACTAAGTTGCGCTGCGCGTCGAGAATGCCGTCCACATCCAGCTCGTCATGGATGACCGGAGCGCCCGGCGCCATTGCTTTCTCCATGTCGAAAACAGCCGGCAATTTCTCGTATTCCACTTCGATCAGCCGGGCCGCTTCGGCGGCAATTTCCGGCGTTTCGGCAGCCACGACCGCCACCCTGTCGCCGACAAACCGCACTTTGTTGTCTAAGCTCACCCGGTCATTGGGGGAAGGGGATGGGTGCGACTGTCCAGCGGAAACGAAAGGAATACGGGGCAGGTCTTTATAAGTCAAAACGGCGTGTACGCCGGGCAGCGCCGCCGCTTTGCTGGTATCAATACGCTTGATGCGAGCGTGGGCGTAAGGGCTGGTGAGTAATTTGGCAAATAACATCCCCGGCAAACTGAAATCATCGGTATAGATCGGCTTTCCCCGCGCCATTTTCGCCGCATCGACTTTCTTCACCCGTTTACCAACGACACGGAAATCATCGTTGGTCAGTCCTTCCGGGTGTTCGGCCATGCGTAACATTTCTTCGATATTGTTATAAGCCACGGCTCACGCTCCTTTCGTTCGGGTAATGAACAGCTTGACCGCTTTTTCTTGCTTCACATAGCCGGTACAGCGGCACAGAACCGTGTTCAATGCGTCTTTGATCTCGTCGTCATCAGGAGTCTGATTCTCGGCCAAGAGCGATTTGGCCGCCAGCAACATGCCAGGGGTACAGTAGCCACACTGAACCGCACCGGTTTCCATAAAAGCTTCCTGCAACGCATCCAATCGGCCCTGATCGTCCAATCCCTCCACCGTGGTAACCTTGTGTCCGTCCGCCTGGGCAGCCAGGATAGTACAAGAATGGGCAGCTCTGCCGTCGAAAAGCACGGTACAGACGCCGCACGTACCGCTATCGCAGCCGTATTTCACGCTGAGATAGCCCTCGCGGCGCAGCAGGTCGCGTAAATTCTCGCCTGGCGCCGCTTGCCATATTTTCTGTTCGTCGTTGACTGTCAATCGTATTTCCATATTATGCCCCCGTCTCCTCGCCCCAGGCCGCCAAGAGCGCCCGTTTGACAACCACTGGCGCCACTGTGCGGCGATACGCATGGCTGCCCCGTTGATTGCCGCGATGTTTGACGAAGTCGCTGACGGCGGGCAAAACGCCGATCATGGCATCCAGGGTGCCAGCCGCCAGCAATTTCCCTTCCACTTCCGGCAAGCGAACCGGCCGGTGTTGGATACCCCCGACAGCAATCCGAACGGCGTTCACATGATCACCGTCCCGGCGCAGCGCCGCTGCCGCGGTCACAATGGGATCATCACTTTCCAGTTTCGCCACGCGCCCGCTGCCCAAACGCCACACCCCCGGATAATGAAAGCGGACCGCCGTAATGAGGCCATCGGCTAAATAGCTGCTTTTGTCCGCCAAGAATTCCCCCAGCGCAACAGACTGCGCACCACCGTCCAGTTCCACCGTTGCGTCCAGCACCAATAGCATGTTGAGCAGCTCGGACGTTCCCTCGGCGATGGCGATGCAGCCGCCTAACGTCGCCATATTGCGGACGGCATAACTCCCTTCGCGGCGAGCGGCTTCGCTAAGGAGACCGCCGGCCAGTTGGCGTATATTGGCGTCCCGGGCCAAGGTTTGCAGCCGGAGCATAGCACCTAAACAAACGGTGTCCCCAATTTCGATATCGTCCAGGCCCAATTCGCTGAGGTCGACAATTGCCTCAATGCGAGGGTTACTGGACAGCCCTAAACGGGTTCCGCCGGCCAATGGAACCGTGTTGATGCTGCCGCGTCGCAGCAAGGCCAATGCCTCGTTCAGGTCGTTAGGGCGAAAGTATTCGCGCAAGTTGTTCAGCATGTATCTTTTCCTTTCTGCTCAGTCGTAGGAGTAGAAATTCCATCGCTTTTTCACTTACAGGGCCAAATCGAATGGCAGATCACTAATATCACGAAGACGTCTGCCTCGAATCAGGGTCATGAGCATATCCATCTGATCCTCGTTATCTATTTCTTCGATTGCTTTTTGCAGTTCCGGCAACGCAATATGATAAACACAATCCAAATCTCCAGTCCCCATGGCCAATGAAGCTAAGCGTGTTGGTAACGGTTCAGCCGTAACGGCCATAACATGAGGCAAAGGCCCTTTTCGGTTGCGAATCAAATTGAGGGCTTCCGTCCTGGCGTTTTTCCCCCCATCGCTGCGCAATATCCATTTACAAGAAATACTGGCATGCAGTATGGGACGAGGATGCGCGTAGTTCATTTGACGCAATGGTGTGAGTTTTGCCAATGAGCTATCTGATTGCATCAAAGTTGTCGTCACATTAATTTCCTCATCTGAAACAGGTTGACGGCCAATGACGATATCCGGTGTAATGATATAGTCTTTACCCAATGAAGATGATAAAGTCTCGTCTTGCTGGATACGTTCTTCTAAAACAGCCAAATGCTCGTACTGATCAAAAGCCGTTATGGGTGTTTGCGTAGAATACAACCAATGCCCTGGCCGTATAATGATGCAACAACGCAAAAGCTTGCTCAAGAAAATTTTTTGTCACGGTTTCGAAAATGCGTCCAGCTACTTGGCCCGAAATACTTTTCCCCGTCGAGGAACAACGCATTTGGGCCACCATGCCCTGGGCAATCGAGCGGCTAGCTTTGTTCCCCTTGTCAGCAAAATTGAAATATACTGTTTCCCCATCTTGTTGCACCCTGATGATCTCAGTACATAATCTCTGGTGATAGGCCTGACGCAGGTCAAAAAAGTTCATTTTCATTCCCTTGCTTGCCTTATGGGTTTGTAGGAACCGATAACGTATTCTTCGTGCATGCGCTGCTGAATCTGTGAATTCGGATCTCGCACCGAGCTGGCAGTCATCATACGACGATTTCGATCAATATGCCGTATCTCAATTTTAGGAACCTGAAACCCAACACTCTCCCCAATCTCGGCCAAACAGACTCCTGTTTCTGTACTTAGATCGCGCATAACGGAATTCGCTACCACGACAATAGCTGCTTTACCTAGTTTAAGCATTCGAAACATCTCACGCAAGATTCGAACCATCTCGGTGTAGTAACGGTGCAATGCCAGTCCCTTTTTTCTATCCCTGCTTGTTAGCTCCGAGACAATGGCTGCAGTCTTGTACGGTAAAGGAACGAATGAGAAATCAGTGACTGTTTCACCACCGATATATGCCTGGCGTTGTTTCTCTAAGTCGTCAATGGGATAGTCCATCCAAACTAACGAAAACTTGTGAGCCCGCATGTAATCTATTGCGTTCGAGGCATAAGGAGGAGACGTGACAATCAAATCAACCGAAGATGACCTCAATGGTATCCACTGAGCATTGCCCCAAATAACAAAAGGGCTGAAACTTGCTGGTGCTGTCGCAAACAATCCGTCTAAATAAGGCTGCTCCCTTTCTGGAGAAAGCTCGGAGAGTCCCCTTAGATTTTGCCGAACTCGCTTGGAAAATTCTGCAATAGATGAACGCAATTTCTTCACCAAGAATCTAGCTCTCCCCGACGGAATATCTGCTTCTTTTTCTCCCATGATGATCTCTCCACGCTCGTCCACCACTATTTTCGCACGATGCGGCCGGGTATGAGCCAAGTCGAAAGCTAAAGATACCCCCCTAGACTTAGTGATGATGATGGCCGAAAAGGCCAGTTTTAGGAACAAACGCACTTTCTCATCGCCAACCTGCTCGATCTCACGAAACAGCGCCCACAATTCTATTTACGTCTCGCGAGCAAACCAATAATCAACAAACGCTCTCGTTTTTGCATCCCACCGCTTCTGCAAACTCCCTTCCAGGCTGGTCTTGTCTTTGCGAACAGCGTAAGCTGCATTTTGGACAACTGCCATGCTAATTTGAGCTACCAGATTCGATTTTAGCGGCGTCACTTTGGTTTTCGTTAGCATCAGCGCCAGTGGATCAATGTCGAGCCCCAAACCCTGCCTGCCCGTCAAAAACGCCTCCAGCACGGTCGTGCCAGAACCCATCATGGGATCGAGAACAACGTCTCCAGGCAATGTCAATGCTTGGATAAACTTGTGCGGCAATTGAGGAGGAAATTTTGCCGGAAAGGAATAGAAATGGTGAGAAGCATAGCCGCTATTTTGCTCGCGAAAGTCTAAGTCCTGTCCCAAGAGCGCAGCAAGTTTCTCTTTAGTCCCCATATCAGGTATATCAATCCGTTTCATCGAAATTGGCTGGTAGATGCCCATCAAGAATATCGCCTCAAGTGGAAAAAAGAATTCACGTCTCGTTGTTTAGACCCGATTGTACTTCACGCCATCCTTTCGTGCAAGCCCCAAGAAATGCCCCTCCGCAAAACAAGTCAGTGACCCGGCCGCGCAATAAAACAAGAATGACCACGAGCACGCAACACACCACAGCGGATGAAAATCAGCCGGTGGCCGGTGGCCGACCGCCGATGGCAGATACACCAGGGAGTGCGGTTTGTGCGTCGGCGTTCCGCAGTGCCCGGGACGGAGAAGTTGAACTTCTCTCAGAAGCTGAACTTCTTTACCGATGCGGTTTCAACAAGGACAAAGGAAAGTGACAAAGCTGTTGGCCTGTGCGCAGTGAACTTCCTGACCACTGACGACTGCAGTCGAGCCTTTAGGCGGCTTGGAGGAGTCAACACCGGCTAAAGCCTCGACGCCAGTGATAAGGGAAGGTGCCGCACTTTTCTAACGACGACATCTTCGGGATCGTTTTTTTTCACTGTTTTTTATCTGCGTGCGCAGCCCGCGTTAATCTGCGTTCCATTTTATTTTCAGGGAAGCGGCGTCAGAGG
Organism: Anaerolineae bacterium; assembly: GCA_015486845.1. Classification (GTDB taxonomy): domain Bacteria; phylum Chloroflexota; class Anaerolineae; order JAADDB01; family JAADDB01; genus WFQU01. The sequence continues at coordinate 10,927 of WFQU01000151.1, forward strand.
ACTACGGCCGGAACAACGCGGCCAGCGCCGCTTCCAAAGTGGGGAAACGAAACTGGAAGCCCAAATCCAGCAGGCGCTCGGGTAGGGCGCGCTGCCCTTTGAGCACGATTGTTGCCATTTTGCCCAAGAGCAAGTTCAAGGCGATGGCCGGCACGGGCAACCAGTTTGGCCGGCCCATGACATGGCCCAAAACAGCGGCGAAATCCGCGTTGGTAACCGGATTTGGCGCCGTCAGGTTGAAAGGTCCGGCGGCATCGTCTCGATCCAGCAAGAAAAGGATAGCACCCACTTCATCCGCCATTTGAATCCAGGGCAGCCATTGCCTTCCGCTGCCGGTCGACCCACCAACGAAGAAACGAAACGGCAACGCCATTTTGGGCAATGCGCCGCCCTCTCGGCTCAGCACGACGCCAGTACGGATGGTGGCCCGGCGCACACCCATCCCCTCCACCGGCACGGTGGAAGCCTCCCAAGCCATGACCACTTGGGCCAGGAAATCATCCCCCGGTCTGGCTGTCTCGATGATGATTTCGTCGCCGCGCGGTCCGTAGTATCCCACCGCCGAAGCCTGAATCAGCACCTGCGGCGGTCGTTCGACCTGGGCAATCGCTTCCACCACGGCTTGGCCGGCGTTCAACCTGCTTTCCCGAATGCGCTCTTTGCGCGCTGCCGACCAGCGGCCGGACGAGATATTTTCCCCGGCTAAATTGATCATCGCATCGGCGCCATTGACCCAATGCGCCCAGCCGGCCGCCGTCTTGCCATCCCAGCGGATCAAAGTCACGCCCTGGGGCATGGGCCGGGCTCGATCCGGATTCCGGCTCAATACAATCACTTCGTCGCCCCGGCGCTTAAGCGCCGTAACAACCGCCCGGCCGATGAGGCCGGTACCGCCACTAATGATGACCTTCATACTCCATTCCTTTCAGTGTCCTCGCGGCAACGCATAAATAACCACTGCGGTACCCTTTTGTCCCAAAACAGGCAACGGCTGCCAGCCAGCCGGAGCTCGTCGCGGGTCTAGCCAGATTTTGTACGGACGGTTGCCATCCTTAGCGGCAGAAACGACCACATATTCAGCGCCGATTGCTTTGGCATAGCGAGCTACCAAGTCTGGTGCCGCGTCCGGCATAGGTAGATGCACGCCGTCGCTATAGAATGGCACCTGGCTCGTTTTGGACATGACGCGCTTAGCCGGGTTAGGATCAGACTGTCGAAGCCATTCCCCTGCCGCTTTCTGTGTTCGATCCGGCACGACTGTTAAATGTCTCCAGGTCTGCCGGGTCAGCGGCATGGAAAACAGCAACAATAGCGTCAAAAAAGCCGTCACGGCGGACGGTACCCAGCGCCGCCCCCCCCACCATTTCTGAGGCAGCTGCTGGAACCAGGCCAAGCCCGCCCCGGCCCAGAGTGCGGCCAGCGGCACAATAGGAAACAGGTAGCGTGTCCAGACGAACAGAATAGTAGAAATACCGAGATAGGCAATAGCCGCGTAAAGCAACAAGAAGAGATTGCCGGCACAGCAGCGTCGACGACAAGCGTATGCCCAGCCGAGCAAAACGAACAGCCAGACCAGCGGTGCCAGCAGTTCCGACCAGAGAATGCGAGCCTCTTCGCGCAGTGTGACCAACATGTCCGACCAACGGGAACGCTCCAAAAAACTGGGCCTGGCATCCGGTGCGCCGGCTAACACTAACGCATTGCGGTGTAGCAATGGCCCGGCGGCCGTGGCATCCGGATTGAGGCCATAAGCTGCCTGTTGATAGTCCATGCCGGCGGCAATCCGCTTGCCGATGCTAAAATTGATGATCCCTTTCGTTTCTACGGTCAGCCGGCCAGTCTGGGCGCTAAGCCAGATTACCATCGGTGCGGCCAGCAACAGGAAAAGAGCGACGGAAAGCGCTAATTGGGTGAGCCAGCCCCGCCACGGACGGCGTTGCCAAAGCCCGATAGCGGCTAATATGAACCAACTAACGGCGAAGTAAACCGCACCCTCGCTTTTGAGTAAATATGCGACGCCGAAAGCAGTCGCCATGAGCAGCGGCCAACGCCGGTTGTCGTGATGTTGTAATGCTTGCCAAGTAGCATATATGCCCAAGAGCCAAAATAAGGTAAAAACGCTTTCCACCCGCACTAAAACGGCATAATGGCCGAGAAACGGGTGCATTGCGACCAGCAACGCCGCCCAATGGCCGGCCCAACGATCAGCGAACACTGTTTCACCCCAGAGATAGCTCAATGCTACAATACCGGCGCCGGCCAAGAGCGAGACGAGCCGGCCGGCGATAACCAAATCAATACCGAGTTTTCCCAGACCGGCAATGAACCAGGGCAGCGCCGAGACCATCACCAATTCTTTTTCGCCTAAGATGCCGATATAGCCCTGGCCGGCCAGCAAATGCCGGGCTAAAGTGACATAGGTGGTGCCCTCTGTTTGCAACACCTGGGCCCCCCATAAATAGGGCAACCGCAGAAAGATGCCTGCTGTGAACCAATAACTCCAAAGCGGCAGACGATGTGACTTGATCACGAAATGCTCCTCTGAAAATAAAAATGGGACGCAGATCAACGCAGGCTGCGCACGCAGATAAAAAACCAGATTAAAAAAACTTGTTTCATTACGGCGTCACGACCACAGTCCCTTTTAGAAGTTCAACTTCTCACAGAAGTTGAACTTCTCCGGCGTTCTCCGCCCGAGCGCACGGGGTTCAAATCCCCGTGCTACGCAAATGATAAGCCCCTTAGAAAGGGGTTGGTGTTGAATAGCCTCTGGGCAGCGGACGATAGCCTTGACGTACCCCGCCGTCGCACCGGAATCGAGGCTTTAGCCGGTGGTAGGCCCGCTATCCCACCTAAAGGCTTGACGCTAGCCACATCATTTTCAGCCGCTGTAGTGCGCCGTAAACCACCGTGCACTTCTCATGGTCTAACAAAAAGAACTCATTAAAACGAATTCTTCACACTACGATTACAAACAACGCGTCACAGCCTATAAGCCACTTTTCAACATGGCATTGATTTCATCTATATCAAACGTCTCCGAATCAAATTCGCCCGGCTCATACCAATCCATGTAAGTCTCGTGTTCCGGATGGTTAGGATCATTGATAGCCTCTAAAAAATCGTAATAACCCCAAATGCCGCCAATGTCTTCGGGAGGGCAAGCTCGTTTACCTTTAATGCACACTGGATATTGCACTCCGGATACCCGCGGAAGAATTTTTTCGACGAGAATAATATGTCTCCAGCTATCACCAAAGTCGTACTCGTAGGTAAACTTACGCCCTGTCATCGGTGCGATCCGCCTGAGTTGGTACTCGCTTTCGTCTTGCATTGGCATCCAATCGTCCGGACTGGGGGCACCGTAGTGGGCGCCATCAATGGTAAACATGTGCATGTGGGCATCTTCCCACCCCATCGCAATCTGGATAATCTCGTGCAATTTGCTCAGGCTGATGGTGGCAGGGACTAACAAACGCCTCCAAATAGGTGGCTTGCTGCCCTGTAATGTGACCTTGATTTGGTAAATTGAATTGTTAGCTTTGGTCGATCTCTCTGACATGGAACACTCTCCTTATGCTATGGAACATGGCTCTACAGCGTGGCTTGGTGGGATAGTAAACGCGCATCCTGACCGCGTAAATAACCGCAATAGCTTCATTATAACTAAAGTTAGCGCAGTTGACCAACAAGCCAAAATGCACGCTGAGCGATTCTACAGCAGCCGGCCCTGCAAAGAGTACGGCCCACTTTTCTCCACCAACACATCCACCAACTGCCCCTGCCAGGCTCCTTCCTGCGGGAAGAAAACCAACTTATTAGTGCGCGTGCGGCCCCACCATTTCCCTTTATGCCGGCCTTCCACTAACACTTCCACAGTTTGCCCGACCAACGCGGCATTCTTTTCTTTCTGGATACTCTCTTGCAACGTTTCCAAAAGCTGATGCCGGCGCCGTTTTTCTTCATCCGGCACATCATCCACCATAGTGCGGGCGCTTACCGTGCCGGGCCGCGGCGAATAGCGGGCTAAATGTGCTTTATCTAAGCGCAAATCATGCAGGACCCGGTAGCTGCCCATGAATTGTGCTTCACTTTCGCCGGGGAAGCCCACAATAACATCGGTATGAATCGCCGCGCCGGGAATCAAACGTCTAATCTTCGCCACCAACGCCTCATATTCAGCGACCGTGTAGCCACGGCGCATATTGCGTAACACCTCGTCAGCCCCGGCCTGGATTGGCACTTCGATATGTTCGCACACTTTGGGCAGGTCGGCCACCGCTCGCAAAATGCGGTCGTCTAAATAGCTGGGATGACTAGTCAGAAAGCGGATGCGCCATAACCCTTCCACCCGGCTCGCTTCGTACAGCAGGTCGGCCAAATCGGGCGCACCGCCGAAATCCTTGCCGTAACGATCCACGATTTGCCCTAAATAGGTTACCTCGTGCACCCCTTGCCGCACCAGATCTTTCGTCTCGTCGATAATTTCCGCCAACGGGCGACTCTTTTCACCGCCGCGTCGGGCAGGAATAATACAGTACGTGCAAGCGTGGGAGCAGCCGTAAACGATAGAGACGTACGCCGTTACCGGTGGTTCCTTATGCAGAGAGAGGTAACGAATGCTCTGGTAAATCGGCTGCACCGGCTTCATGCTATCCTGCAACTGGTACCGTTGTCTCGTTGTCGCGATCTCCAGTGCCTGGGCTGCCTGCTCTTCCGCGCCCAGCGCCTCAATGAGCGCACTGGGATCGGACGGCGGCAGGAAGAAATCGACATGTGGGAACTGTTTTCGTAATTGTGGCGCCGGATGGATGCCCACGAGACATCCCATGAGCGCTATTTTCATGCCCGGATGTTTTACTTTCAACGCTTTGAGTGACTGCGTGTGCCCCACCACTTTATCTTCGGCGCTTTGCCGCACCACGCAGCTTTCCAGAAACAACAGGTCAGCGTCCTCTGCCCGGGCTACCGGTTCGTAGCCCAATGCATCCAATTCTGCGGCCACGTGGTTAGCATCGGCAACATTCATCTGGCAGCCGATATTCCAGATATGATATTTTTTCGCTTCCAAATTGTAAACTCCCGTGAAAATAAACTTCTCTGGAGGGTAGCCGAGGGCATTGCCCTCGGCTACCCTTTCATCGCCGTAGGGCGATTTCGCAGATGTTGCCCGCGACTTCCAGTCGCCGGGCCTCAAATCGCAGCAAACCGGGCGGATCATGATCCGCCCCTACGCGCCAACAACCATCCATTCGACACAACGCTTGAGTCCCCCTCGGGGGGCTTCCCAAATTGTAGCACGGAGCTTTGAGCTCCGTCACGCCCCGAAAACAGCTTCATAGAACGCCGATCACCGCAAATGGGCACCACACCGATCCTGTTTGCAGGTTCCCGGTCAAGCCGTGCTACCCGTATTGCCGGCCGGCAGTACTTTGCGCAGGTACTGGCCGGTGTAGCTCTTTTCCACCCGGGCCACCGCTTCCGGCGTTCCTTCCGCCACCACGTAACCGCCCTCGTCGCCCCCTTCCGGCCCGAGATCGATGATCCAGTCAGCGCTTTTAATCACATCCAAATTGTGTTCGATAACCAAAACCGTGTTGCCCTGATCCACTAAACGGTGTAAAACTGCCATTAGTTTGGCCACATCGTGGAAATGCAGGCCGGTAGTCGGCTCATCCAGGATATAAAAAGTCTTGCCAGTAGCCCGGCGGCTCAATTCTTTCGCCAATTTAATGCGCTGCGCTTCCCCGCCGGAAAGCTGCGTGGCTGGCTGGCCTAAATGCAAGTAGCCTAAGCCCACATCGGCTAACGTCTGCAGCCGGTTGCGCACCGCCGGGTAGTTCTCGAAGAAATGTAACGCTTCCTCTACCGTCATATCCAGCACATTAGCAATGGATTTTCCTTTGTACTTAATCTGCAGTGTCTCTTTGTTGTAGCGCTGGCCGTGGCAGCTTTCGCATGGCACGTAGATATCGGGCAGGAACTGCATCTCCACTTTGATAATGCCGTCCCCCCGGCACACCTCGCACCGCCCCCCTTTGACGTTAAAGCTGAACCGTCCCGCTTTGTAGCCGCGGGTGCGGCTTTCCGGTAGGCGGGCGAAAAGCTCCCGGATCGGCGTGAACACGCCAGTGTACGTGGCCGGATTTGAGCGTGGCGTGCGTCCAATGGGTGCCTGGTTGATATCGATCACTTTGTCGATCTGTTCCAGCCCTGCGATGGAGCGATAACGCCCCGGTGCGGCTTTGGCCCGGTAAAGCTGGCGGCTCATGATACGGTAAAGGGTATCCACCACCAACGACGATTTGCCGGAGCCGCTAACACCGGTCACGCAGATCAGCTTACCCAACGGAAAGTGCACATCGATCTGCTTCAGGTTGTGCTCGCTGGCGCCGCGCAGGATGATTTCTGCGCCGTTGCCGGGGCGGCGTGTCGCCGGCACCGGAATAGAGCGTTCGCCGCGCAGGTATTGTCCGGTAAGCGATGCCTTGCTGGCTAAAATAGTGGCTAACGGCCCTGCGGCGATCACTTCCCCGCCGTGCAGGCCGGCCCGTGGCCCCAAATCCACGATCCAATCCGCGGCGCGGATCGTCTCTTCGTCATGCTCCACCACTAAAACCGTGTTGCCCAAATCACGCATCCGGCTCAACGCGCCGATGAGCTTGTTGTTATCCCGCTGGTGCAAACCGATAGAAGGCTCATCCAGCACGTAGAGCACGCCCATCAACTGCGAGCCGATTTGCGTGGCCAAACGGATCCTCTGGCTTTCTCCGCCGCTGAGGGTTGTGGCGGAACGGGAAAGGGTAATGTAGCCGAGCCCCACATCATTCAAGAAACCGAGCCGCGCTTCGATTTCCCGCAGCACCTGGCGAGCGATGGTCCACTCTTTTTGCGTCAATGGGGAATGCGCCGGCATGACGGTTACATCCTCCCCCGGCCGGTGGCGCATAGCGCCCCCTTGCAAGCCAACGACCCATTGCAGCGCTTCCTTCACGGACAAATCTGTGATGTCAGCGATATTCTTGTCGTCGATGGTTACAGCTAACGCTTCCGGACGCAGCCGCTTGCCGTGGCAAACCGGGCAAGGCCGGCTGGCCATGAACCGCTCCAGCCACTCACGGATGTAGCTGCTGCTGGTTTCCCGGTGGCGCCGGCGCAGATTAGTAACGACCCCCTTCCATTTCGTGCCAAAAGAACGCTCCTGGCCGGCACGATTGCGATAGGTCACAACGACCGGATTTTTGCCGCTACCACCGTAAAGAATGAAATCTTGCTGCTTGCGGCTCAGTTCATGCCAGGGCACATCAGACGGAATGCCGTAACGGCGGCAGGTGGCACGCACCAAATTGTGGTAGTAAGCACCGCTATTATCCCAACTGCCGCGCCATGGGACAATGGCACCCTGATCAATGCTCAAATCGGCGTCAGGGATAATCAAATCCGGGGAGAACTCCATTTGCACGCCTAAGCCGTCGCAGGCCGGGCAAGCGCCGGCCGGGCTGTTGAACGAAAACGTGCGCGGCTCAATCTCCGGCAGGCTGATACCGCAATACACGCAGGCGTATTTTTCCGAGAAGACATGATCGTGGGGATGCTCCCGATCAGTGACATCCGTGACGGTCATAAAGCCATCGCCAAGCTGCAGCGCTGTCTCCACCGAATCGGCCAAACGCGCTCTGGGCGTGGCATGTTCTCCTTCGTGCCGAATTGCTACCCGGTCCACGACGACCTCAATGTCATGTTTCTTGTAGCGATCCAGCACCAAGGTTTCGTCCAAGTCGTGCACCTCCCCGTCAACCCGCACCCGCACGTAGCCATTCTTGCGCAAATCCTCGAAGATTGCTTTGTGCTCTCCTTTGCGGCCGGTAACCACCGGCGCCAAGAGCAACAGCTTACTATTATCCGGCATGTCCAGCAGCGCGTCCACCACCTGGTCGCTGCTCTGCTGGGTAATAGGCCGGCCACATTGTGGACAATGCGGGTGGCCGATGCGGGCGAAAAGCAGCCGCAGATAGTCGTAAATCTCGGTGACCGTGCCCACCGTGGAACGCGGGTTGCGGCTGGTGCCTTTCTGGTCGATGGAAATGGCCGGGCTAAGACCGTCGATTTGATCCACGTCAGGCTTTTTCATCAGCCCCAAAAATTGTCTGGCGTACGCGGAGAGCGATTCCACATAGCGACGCTGCCCTTCCGCGTAAATCGTGTCGAACGCGAGGCTGGATTTGCCGGAACCGGACAGACCGGTAATCACCACAAGTTTGTCTCGTGGAATATCCACATCGATGCTTTTCAAGTTATGTTCTCGTGCGCCACGCACGCTCAAAAACTGCGAACTCATACTACTCCTGTTCCAGAACAAATCGTGTTTAGAAGCGCAACTTCTACAAGAAGTTGCGCGCTTTCTCCGAGGCCGCTTCACAGTTTAGCGACATGTCGAACCTTTTTCGCGAAAGAATATTGTAACACGACACGCTGTTTCCCTCAAATCCGATTTCCCATGCAGTAATGTGGCATTGTGCCATTTCTAGGTATAATAGGCAGCGAAGGAAGAGAAGTTCAACTTCTCCAAGAAGTTGAACTTCTTCTCGCTGTCAGCGTGCAAAGCCAGCGTCATCCTGCGTTCTCAATATTTTTTGGCTGCGTTTCAGCGGCTTTGCGTCAGCTATGATTGAGGAGGGTATTTTGGTCGAAGAACAGAACATTCAATTCAGCGTGCCGAGCAGGCACAACGAAAAATTGCAGGAGATCATCCGGCGCATCAACCAGGATGTGGAACTGCACACCATGTGGGAATGCGCCAATGTCAACGCAGTGGACCGGGCCGGCATCAGCGATCATGGCATCGTCCACATCAAAATCGTGGCCAACATTGCGCTGAAACTGTTGCGGATGCTGGCCGAGGCAGACGTGCCCATGGGGATCGTGAAAGACCATCAGATGACCATGGACGATGCCGAAGTGGTCACCGTGTTAGCCGCCGCACTGCACGACTTAGGCATTTCCATCCACCGGGATAACCACGAAGAGTACAGTTTACCGCTGGCCAATTTGAAAGCGAAAGAGTTATTGGCTGGCATTTACGACGTGCGGGAACGTACCATCGTCGTCTCCGAAATGTTGCACGCCATCATCGCTCACCATTGGGATGGCAAATGTTACACTATCGAGGCCGGCGTGGTTAAGGTTGCCGATGCCTTGGACATGACGCACGGACGCTCGCGCATCGCTTTCGAGGCCGGCGGCACCAATATCCACGCTGTTTCGGCACAAGCTATTGACGCGGTAAACATCCGCAAAGGGGAAAGTACCCCCATCGAGATCGAAGTGGTGATGAGCAATTCTGCCGGCATTTTCCAGTTGGATAATTTACTCAAGCGCAAGCTGCAGAATTCCAGCATCGCACCGTACGTCAAAGTGTTTGCCCAAATTCAAAGCGAAACAGAGCGTAATATCCTGAAGCGCTATGAGATTTAGTGTTTGGAAATATTGCAGGGTGGGCAATGAAGCTCACCGAAACAAGGAGGTTTGCTGTGCTCGATAGCCCTTTTCCTTTCGAACCGTTCCGCATCAAGATGGTGGAACCCATTGGCTTAACGACACCCACAGAGCGTGAACGTTTGTTGCGCGAGGCCGGCTATAACCCGTTTCTCATTCCGGCGGACAAAATCAGTATTGATTTACTAACCGACTCCGGCACCGGTGCCATGAGTCAAGCGCAATGGTCGGCCATGATGATGGGCGATGAATCGTACGCTGGCGCCCGCAGCTATTATCACTTGCGGGACAGCGTGCAGAAAGTCACTGGCATGCCTTATTTCACGCCGACGCATCAGGGACGAGCGGCAGAGAATGTTTTCTTCGCTGCTTTGGGCGTTGGGTCGGGACAATTCGTGCCGGCCAACCAGCATTTCGATACGACTCGCGCCAATGTCGAAGTACGAGGTGCTCGAGCTGTGGACCTAGTCGTAGCAGAAGGCCTGGACCCGCACGACAAGTCGCCATTCAAAGGCAATATCGATGTGGCCCGGTTGGAACAGTTCATCGAGGAAGTCGGCGCTGCACATATTCCGGCGGTCATCATCACCATCACGAACAATTCCGGCGGCGGCCAGCCGGTTTCGCTGGCTAATATCCGCCAGGCCAAAGCGTTACTTTCTCGCTATGGTATTCCGTTGGTGCTGGACGCAGCCCGGTTTGCCGAGAATAGTTATTTCATCAAAATGCGGGAGCCGGAAGCAGCGGGTATGAGCGTGGCCGAAATCGCCCGGGCGACTTTCGACTTAGCCGATGCTTTCCTGATGAGCGCGAAAAAGGACGCCATCGTCAATATCGGCGGGCTGATCGGACTGCGGGACGAGACGTTGTTCCAAAAGGTCTCGACGGAGCTCATTTTGCGGGAAGGCTTCATCACTTACGGCGGGTTGGCCGGGCGGGATTTGGAAGCGCTGGCCGTTGGTCTCTTAGAAGGGCTAGACGAAGATTATTTGACATATCGCATCGGGCAAACAGCCTATTTGGCCGGGCGTTTGCAGAATGCCGGATTGCCCATCATGGAACCGCCTGGCGGTCACGCTGTGTTCATCGATGCCAAAGAGATGTTACCGCACATCCCACAGCGGCAATTTCCGGCGCAATCATTCGTCGCGGAAGTGTATCGAGCTGGCGGTATCCGTGTGGTAGAAATCGGCAGTGTCATGTTCGGCAGCATCGATCCGGTCACCGGCGAGGAACATTTCCCGGCGCTGGAACTGGTGCGGCTGGCCATCCCACGCCGCGTTTACACCCGCTCGCACATGGACTACGTGGCGGACGTTTGTGCGGAGGTATACCGTCGACGTAAAGCACTACGAGGTTTAGAAATCGTCTACCAGGCGCCGGCCTTGCGCCATTTCACAGCACGGTTCAAGCCGGTTAATAGTTAAAATACAATTTGCCGTTCGAGATGGGACCAATGCACCGCGTACTCCTTTCAGAACCGATTCGTGGTGCGTGCCGTCCGTTTGATCAGGAAAAGAGGAATGCAGATGCCAGTTACAGCGGTTGTTGGTGCCCAGTGGGGCGATGAGGGCAAAGGACGCATTGTCGATTATTTGGCGCAAAAAGTGGGCGCCGTAGTACGCTATCAGGGCGGGGACAATGCTGGCCACACAGTCATGAATGAATACGGCCGGTTCCAATTGCATTTGCTACCGTCCGGGATTTTCAATCCGAATACGCATTGTATTATCGGCGCCGGAACGGTAGTGAATTTGGCTGCGTTGATCGAGGAAATCGACCGGGTAGAAACGGCCGGCGTAATGACCAATAATCTCTGGTTAGACGAACGGGCCCACGTTCTCCTGCCTGACTACCGCCAATTGGATGCCTTGCAGGAACAAGCGCGGGGTAACCACGCCATCGGTACCACTAAGCGGGGCATCGGGCCAGCGTACACATATAAAGTCGCCCGGGCCGGCCTACGTATGGGCGACCTGAAACATCCGGATTGGGCGCTCCAGCGGTTACGCGTCGTTCGGGAACGCTTGCAAGCAGAATTCGCCACTTTCGGTGCCGAATTGCCACCGTTGGAGGAGATGGTGGCGCAGCTAACTACCATGTTTGCCCAGATCGAGAAACATGTGGTAGATACGGTGCCTATTTTGCGAAAATTGTTGCAAGCTGGAGCAGTGGTCATCTCTGAAGGCCAGTTAGGCGTCATGCGTGACCTCGACTGGGGCATCTATCCTTACGTAACTTCGTCTAATCCGCTGGCCAGCTACGCGGCGATCGGCGCGGGTTTCCCTGCCAGCTATATCACCCGCGTGGTCGGGGTCGCCAAGTGCTACACCACTGCCGTGGGTGCGGGCCCGTTCCCAGCGGAGTTGACCGGCAAGACTGGAGAACAGTTGCGTCAGATCGGACGCGAATACGGTGCCACAACCGGCCGGCCCCGGCGCACTGGTTGGTTCGACGCCGTGGCAGCCCGTTATGCCGCCTGGATCAGCGGCATGACCGAATTGGCCCTTACTAAGTTGGATGTGTTGGATCAGTTGCCGAAAATCGGTATTTGCGTTGGCTACAAACTACCAGACGGCCGAACAACGGAAGAGATGGTGGACACGTATACATTAGAGCAAGTGGAGCCGATTTGGGAATATTGGCCAGGTTGGCTGACAGATACCAGTACGATTACGACCTGTGCTGCGCTGCCGGAGAACGCTCGTAATTTCTTGCACCGGGTGGAAGAACTGGTTGGTGTTCACCTTAGCATCGTCTCGGTCGGCCCGGAGCGCAACCAACTCATTCTAATGGAAACAAATACGTAACGGCGCTGGTCATTGCGAGGAGCGTTAGCGATGAGGCAATCTTCCTTATTGGCGCGGGGGGGGGTGCTTCGCTTCCCACACAACGACACGACTGACTTATTAATGCTCTGCATCAGTTGTTATCTAATCTAGTTTCAGAGGAGGCGGCATGAGCCTTTGGCCTGCGCCTGATGCAGGCACGCAGACAGGCGCACCACAGCGGATGAAAATGCCTCCTATCCCCCAATCTTGGGGGGAGCAACACACCCCCAGAATTGGGGCCGGGAGGGCAATTACTCAGCGCCCAGCGACTATAAGTCACGGCAACATCTGCAAAATCGCCCTACGGCGATTAACAGCATGCAACCTGCGCAGGCAGGTTTTGCAGTTGTAGCAGCGATTTCTAATCGCCGGACAAGGTAGACTGCGTTGATCTGCGTCCCATTTTATTTTCGGAGGAGGGATTTTCATATTACTGGCGTAATGTATTTGAGATCAGCATTGATTAGCGTTCTATTTTCAGAGGAGTTATCATGGGCCTACGGCGCACCACAGCGGATGAAAATTAAGATCAGCGTGCATCAGCGTTAATCTGCGTTCTATTTTCAGAGGAGTCATCATGGCATTTGATCACGAAACGTTTCTCTCGCCTTTCACCTGGCGTTACGGCAGCGAAGCCATGCGCCGCATTTGGTCGGAAAAGCATCGCCGCCGGCTGTGGCGCCGGGTATGGGTCGCTTTGGCAGAAGCGGAAGCACAAGCGGGGCTGGTAACCACCGAGCAAGCGGCAGATTTGCGCACCCACCAGAATGATGTCAATTTAGAACGGGCATTAGCCATCGAAGCTGAAATCCACCACGACGTAATGGCCGAAATTCGCACTTTCGCCGAGCAATGCTCGGTGGGGGGCGGCATCATTCATTTAGGTGCGACCAGCACGGACATCACCGACAATGCCGATGTGCTCCGTTTCACCGAGGCACTGGATTTGCTGTTGCAGCGTTTGGCCAGCTTGTTGCAGGCGCTTGCCGCCCAGATCGATGCCTGGGCCGATCGGCCGGCGATGGCTTGGACCCATCTACAGCCGGCAGAAGTGACTAGCGTCGGCTACCGATTGGCTACCTACGCCCAGGACTTGTTGGCGGACTGGGCACAATTGTGCCGGGTTCGGCGAGATCTGCGGGGCAAAGGGTGTAAAGGTGCCGTGGGCAATGCCGCTTCGTACACCCAATTGCTATTCGGCAGTACCTGGGACGCCGAGCAGTTAGAAGCAGAAGTGATGCGCCGTTTGAACTTGCAGCCTTTTCCCGTAACGACCCAGGTTTACCCGCGCAAACAGGATTGGCGCATGCTGACGGCGCTCTCCGGCCTGGCGGGATCGTTGTACAAGTTCGCATTCGACCTACGCTGGTTACAATCGCCGGTGGCAGGGGAATGGAGCGAGCCATTCGCGGCCCGGCAAGTCGGTTCCTCTGCAATGCCGTTCAAGCGCAACCCTATCAACGCCGAGAAAATAGACAGCTTAGCGCGTTTTATCGCGGCGCTGCCGGCCGTAGCCTGGCAAAATAGCGTCCATTCCTTGTTAGAACGCACATTAGATGACTCGGCCAACCGCCGGACCATTTTACCGGAAGCTTTCCTAGCTGCAGACGAATTACTGCTGGTGGCGACAAAAATCGTAACCGGGTTGCGTGTAGATGAATCCGGTGTAGCGCGGAATTTAGCCCGTTACGGCGTTTTCGCGGCCACGGAGCGGGTGCTGATGGAAGCGGTGAAAGCAGGCGGCGATCGCCAACAGTTGCACGAACGAATCCGGGAACACAGTCTAACCGCGTGGCAGGCGTTACGCGAGGGGGAAGTCAACCCGTTAGCCGCCTTGTTGGCGGGCGACCCGGAAATTACGCGGTGGCTCCCCGTCGGGCGGGTGCAGGCGTTGCTGGATGCGCGACAATACGTAGGCATTGCGCCCCGCCGGGCCCGACAGATGGCCGAGCAGGTGCGCAACGCGGTTGCCGCCGGGTGGTAGGGACGAATCATTATTCGTATTGCCTACGCGACCGGCTGGCCTAAGTAGCGACCAGCGACCTATTTAATTCGTTTTACCGTCTTAGCCGGGGGAACACTTTTCGGAAGGGTTAGCGGGGAACCGTACGGTTCCCCTGCCGGGAGCTCGAGGGCAGCGCCCTCGAAAGAGAAAAAGGCGGCGAGATTATCTTTTGGCCAGACCTCGCCCATAGGCAAAGTAATGCTCCGGGGATAGGCATGGGGTTTATTGATGACGGCTGATGGCCCAGCGACTAAAAGTCATGGCAACACCTGCAAAATCGCCGTAGGGCGATTAGCATACAACCTGCGCAGGCAGGTTTCGCAGTTGTAGCAGCGATTTCTAATCGCCGGATAAGGCAGAGGGTGGCCGAGGGCAATGCCTTCGGCTACCCTTCAGAGAAATTTGTCATTGCGAGGCCCGACAGGGCCGTGGCAATCCCCCTCACTGGCGTTGGAGATTGCTTGACCAAAAAGAGGATCATACTGTCGCTTCGCTCGCAATAACACGACTGATTTGAAGGCGTTGCATTAGCTACATTTAGGGGTGCCCTCTCCTCTGAGCTGCGCTTAACTTTTCCCCCTCCCCGTGTCGGGGAGGGGGAGGCTTGCCGCCCAAAAGGGCGGCAAGCCAGGGGAGAAGTCTTATTCTTAGAGGAGCACTTCCTGCTTTTCCCGTAGTGATGTGGTACAATAAACATGATACACATATAAATTATCCACATGATCGGAAAGGACAAGTTCAACGGATGCAACTTCATATCAATCAAAAAATGATCAACCAGCGTAATAAAATCGGTCAATATGTCAGCTTTGCCGGCTTAGCCGTGCTCATTATCGGCCTGGTTCTCACTTTTCGTGTCCGCCCAGGTAGCCCCAATTATAATACGTACATGGGGGTTGCACTGGTTACGTTGCTGCTCGGCTTTATTGCCGCTCAGATTGGCAATTATAATTTGCGGCGTTTCGGCAAAGGGCGCGCCGGACAACGCCCCGACGAAAGTTTAGCGGCAGCATTGAAAGGGTTCGATGATCGTTTTGAGCTATACGCCTGGCAACTACCTGTGCCTTACGTGCTTCTATCTCCCTTTGGCCTTTACGTTTTTAGTATCCGCGAGGAAAAAGGGAAAATGATCGTCAATGGCGATAAATGGAAACAACCTTTCAACTTCACGCGTTTGCTCCACGTTTTCGGCCAGGAAGGGGTCGGCAATCCAGGACAAGAAGCCACAGCTTCCGCCGAGAAACTAAACCGTTTCATTGCCAAGCAGTTACCGGATCTCGATATTACACCACATCCTTTAGTCTTTTTTAGCAACAGCCAGGTAAACATCCAACAAAACAACCCAACCGTGCCCATTGTCATCGGCAAAGAATTAAAGAAATTTCTACGCCGACAACCATCGGAAATGCAATTGTCAGAATCGGTACGTCAACAGCTTTCCGCCCTTTTCAGTAGTGAGGAATAAAATCGAGAAACGACCATAAACGAGGGCAATGCTTCCCAAAAGGCTCTGCCAAAATGAGAAATCAGGCTGGACAGCATACTTGGAATCGAGCACTACGCCTGTTTAAGAAGATCGGCGTCAAAGACGCACCGCGCCGGCGGGGGGGGCAACGACCGAACTTACATCGCGTCCAAAACCAACTCCACCCGCAGCCGGGCAATGATGGCAATGGCGGCCCTGATTTTAGCTTGATTATGACGGCTATTCGTCCAGGCGCTGGCACCGGAGGGGTGCGGCAAAGGCACAATGATCCGGCCTGCTATCTCCGTGCTGCTGCCGATAATATCGTCCAACTTCGTTTTGGCGGGATAGAAACGATCGATGGCAACTTTCCCCACTGGCACGATCACCTGTGGGTTGACCAGGGCAATTTCTCGTTCTAAGAATGGTGCACAGAGCTGTTGTTCCTGACGGCTGGGTTTACGGTCACCGCGGCCAGAAGGCACTTTACCGGGATAGCATTTCGTCACGGCGGTGATGTAGCAACGTTCGCGACAAACCGCCTCTGGCCAGCCCGCCGCGCCCAACCAGCGCATCAGTCGATGGCCAGCGGGACCGCTAAAGGGCTGACCGGTCGTTTCCGCTTCCACCCGCCCCGGCGCCTGGCCAATGATCATCAGGCGAGCCTGCCACGGGCCACTAAAAATAGCCGTGGACCCCAGCCAGAATCCAGCCTCGGCACACCGCCGGCATTGGTGCATGGCTGTTTGCAACTGCGTCCACGCCGGCGGTGCCGCTTCGTTTTCCACAGATAGTTTATCTTCGTCGGCCATAAACGGCTAAGCCTTCTTGGCTAAACGACCGTCTAAGGCTAATTCCGGCGCGATTTCTTGCATTGCTTTGAGCACCAACGCCACGTGTTCCCACAAATCGACGCCCAAAGCCTCACAGCCGCGTTCGATTTCGTCCCGATGCACGCCAGCAGCAAACCCCTTATCCTTCCACTTCTTGCGTACCGATTTAACCTTGACATCAGCAATATTTTTACTGGGCCGGACTAACGCTACAGCTGTAATCAAGCCGGTTAGTTCATCTACGGCGTAGAGCGTTTTCGCCAAAAGCGACGTGCGCGGCACATTCATGTGTTCGGCATGGCCGGCCACCGCGTCAATCAGCTCTCCCGGCCAACCTAAATGGCGAAAAAGCGCCATCTCGGTACGTGGGTGGCCATCCGGTGCGTTCATATCCGGATGTTTTTCGTAATCTAAGTCATGCACCAAGCCGGTTATGCCAAACAATGCCTCATCAGCACCGAACTTCTTAGCGTAGGCCCGCATGCCCGCCTCCACCGCCAACATATGATGGCGCAAGCTCTCCGATTCCGTCCATTCCGTCAGAAGTTGCCACGCTTCCTCTCGTGTTGGTAATGCCATTGATCTCCTCCTATACGTTTGCGCTGCTTCCTGCCTGGCACGAACAAGCCGCCACCTTCAAGCAGCGAAAGGTAGCGGCCAGTTTCTAATGTGCTCCAGCCTCTTCTATTTTAAGCCGCAAACGTACTCTCGGCAAAAATTTACTCTAAGAATGGTTGTAATCGTCGCGTACGGCTGGGATGGCGCAAACGGGAAAGTGCGTCGGACTCGATCTGCCGGGCTCGTTCCCGCGTCACACCGAATTTTTTTCCCACTTCTTCCAGCGTGCGGAATTGGCCATCCTTAAGCCCATAGCGCCACATAAGCACCTGCATTTCCCGGGCCGGCAATTCGTCCAAAACGGACTCAACCTGCTGACGCAGTATAGTTCGGGTTGCGACTTCCTCAGGGGGAACACTGTCCTCAGCGACAAGAAAATCGCCGCTGGTATGGTTGCCATCTTCCCCTAACGGTTGGTCGAGGCTCATCGCCCGTTGGTTGAGTTTGAGAATACGCTCGACGCGGTCCTCTGCCCACCCTAAATAGGATGCCAGCTCAACAATAGACGGCTTATGGCCCAACCGTTGGGAGAGAATACGCACCGCTTTGTTCAATTTGCCAATCTGATCATGAATATGTACCGGCAAGCGCACCGTCCGGCTTTGATCAGCAATGCTGCGGCTAACAGCCTGTCGTATCCACCATGTAGCATAAGTGCTGAATTTATAACCGCGGTGGTAATCGAACTTCTCTACCGCCCGCATTAAACCCAAGTTCCCCTCCTGAATCAAGTCAAGAAGGGGTATACCTCGTCCAGCATAGCGTTTAGCAATACTCACGACCAACCGGGAATTAGCAGCAATAAGGTGTTCTCGCGCTTTCTCCCCAGCAGCAATCTGGCATTCCATCCGCTCCCGTTCTGCCGGCAAGAGTTTTTCTCGCCCTTCACAAAGCCGTTGTCTGGCTTGCTCCCCGCCCTCTATTGCTTGAGCCAGCGAAACCTCTTCAGATGCTGTTAGCAATGGAACCTGAGCAATCTCCTGTAAATAGATATCCAAAATATCCCACGAACCGCCACCCCTCACCGTCTCTGGAAAAGGCGATGAAGCATTCGTTGTATGATGGTCATTGGTCGTTGACACAGCCACGGCTCTCCTTTCAGCGGTTATACCGCGCTACGATGTAATATCTCGATGTTTGCTGAGCGAAAAGACAGATGCGTTCGCTTAAGAACGAAACTTATAGATGCCGTTTTCAATGGGCCAGACAGCATTACACTGCGGGCAACGTACGTCCTCCTCTCCTTCAATTAAGGATTCGTTGCCACAAACAGGGCAACGAAAAACAGAACCTTCACTACGTAAAGTGTGCGTTGGTGTAGCCAGCGTGAATAAGCTGGGCGTCAATTTCCATAAAGCGCCTACACCTTGGATTTTATCGTCAGCCCAAGCCAGCCAGGTAGGCGGAAACGTCCTTTTCAAAAGAGGCCAGCGAAAATGAGAGACCGATAGCTCTCGCTCTATCCGCCAAGCATTCTGTTGCAACTGTTGGGTCATCCAGCCAGGGTGGAAATCGAAATTCAGCGGCACGAATTCGTAAGGCCGCTCATCGAACGGGCTCCACACCTGCTGCCTGACCAAGTAACGGCCGATAGCCTTCAAATTGCGCTTGTTGGCGTATTCCAGAACAGCATGCCCCTCTCCACGCGTGACGCGGTTAATTTCTTGCAAGGCGGCCGGCACATTCTGTAAATGATGCATTACCCGAACCATTACGACTGCATCGATCCGGCCACTTCGTAAAGGCAACCGGTAGACATCCCCTTGCACGAAACGGAAACGGGAATCGTGTCCCCAACGTTCCTGCGCCTGACGCAACATAGATTCGGCGTAATCCAGCAAAATGACCTGCTTGTAGCCGTCGTAGAGATCGGCCAAACGACCAAAACCAGCACCGATCTCAACCAAGACCTCCCCCGTCGGGGGCAACAATTTCTGCACAGCCCGGCGTTCCGCCAGGTTTTCGTATTGGCGTTCTTCCGTCCAGAAGGCCTGCTGGTAATCGCTTCCTTCGTAATCACAAACGTGTGGCATTGTGCTCCTAATAGTGAGCGTGTTTCACGTGAAACGCTCCCTGAATTTCGTCTCCCATTATAGCAGATGAAAAGACGAATTTCAAGGGTTTTTGTGTATTTTTACATGAAAATTTATCTATCTTTGCCAACATCCTGACCGGAACGGGTGCATTGCGGCCCCTCTGTGCTATAATGGAAGTCCGAAGCAAATCCAGGGTGGCTGCAGGTAATGTCTAGCGACATGGGCTTACAGCACATCACAGCGAATGGAAGTCAGATTAGTGTGCATCAGCGTTCTGTTTTTTAGCGACGTTCCTTGCACACTGAACAAAAACTAACGCGAAGCTGCCAGAGACACAACGAGAATAAAAAACTTTGCGGCCTGGCGTTGACTTTTTGGCTCTGGCTTGTCCAAGTGAGAGAATAACACATGATCCAACCAGTAGTAATGCCCAGCGTAACAATCTTCAGCGATGGCGCTTGCCGAGGCAATCCTGGCCCAGGCGGGTGGGCTGCGTTACTGCGCTACAATAGCCACGAGAAGCTACTCAGCGGCGCTGCGAGCCATACCACCAACAACAGAATGGAATTGCGGGCAGCCATCCGGGCGTTGCAAGCTCTAAAGCAACCCTGCCAGGTGGATTTCTACACCGATTCCCGCTATTTGCAGCAGGGAATCACACAATGGCTGGCTAACTGGCAGGCTAACGGATGGCTCACAGGCCGTAAGACAGCCGTGAAAAATCGCGACCTTTGGCAAGCGTTAGCTGCTGCTATTCGGCAACACCATATCCGCTGGCACTGGGTGAAAGGACACGCTGGGCACCCAGAAAACGAGCAGGTGGATCAGGCAGCGCGGTCCGCTTTGGAAAGGGACAGCAGCCGTGCGGCGCCGGACCTGGAGCAAAGGTGAAATGGATATCTCCGTGCCGACCTTCCCTGGGATGCTTAACGCCAACCAAATACGCGCCGTAACACACCCGGATGGCCCGTTATTGATCGTTGCCGGCCCGGGCAGCGGCAAAACGCGCGTTATTACCCAACGCATCCTCTGGCTGTTACACCAGCGCCAAGTGCCGCCGGAGCGCATTTTGGCGCTGACTTTCACAAATCATGCCTGTGACGAAATGGCCACCCGGATAGCCGACGAAATAGGCACCATTAGTCAGCGGTTGTGGATTCATACCTTCCACGCTGTCAGCCTGCGCATCCTACGCCGCCACGGCGAGAAAATCAACCTGCCTTCGTATTTCACCGTAGCCGATGAAGATGAACAGCGTTACTGGCTACAAAAAGCGGTAGCCGCCAGCGGATTAAACCAGGAAAGGTATTCGGTGCGTCGCTTGTTGGACTATATCAGCCGGCGCAAAGCACAAATGCGTCGGGTCGACATTGCTGGTGAGAATGAAGACCCAGTCCTGGCCGAAGCGGCGCAGCGCTATCAGGACTATCTACGCCAGGCTAACCTTCTTGACTTCGACGACCTCATCAACCAGGCTGTCGTCCTCTTGCAACGACACCGAGATGTGCGCCGCAGCTACAACGAACGGCTGGCTTATCTCTTGGTGGACGAATACCAGGATATCGATGCTGCACAATACGAATTACTGCGGTTACTAACGCCTCCAGGCAAGCAGATCAGCGCCGTGGCCGATCCGAACCAATCTATTTACGGCTGGCGCGGCGCTAATCCTGGTCTCATCCAGCGCTTCCAACGTGATTTCCGCCCCACGACCATCACCTTGGAAAAGAGCTACCGGGCGCCGGCTAATTTGTTGAAGGCCGCCCAATTTTTCATCAATCAGGGGAATGGCTATCCCCAGCAGTTACAAGCCACACACCCCGCGGGCACACCAATATACCATTATATTCTGACGCATCAATCCCAAGAAGGTGCCTTAATCGGCCGACTCATTCATAGCTTGCACGAAAAAGGATACGCCTACCGAGATATAGTCATCCTTTACCGCACCCACAGGCTGGCCGACGCACTGCAACAACAACTTTTGCAGCAAAATATCCCGCTGCAACGCATCGAACCAGATAGCTTCTTCGCCCGAGAAGACGTCAAAGAGATTATACATTATTTGGAAATGTACCAGACTTATAGGGAGTATGACTTTCTGGCCGCCCTCAATTACCCGCACACGCTCATTGATGAGTCTACTGCGCTGCAATTACAACACATCGAACAGCGGGAGAACCTCACTTTGCCGCAACTGGCCGCCCGGGCGGACCAGTTCTCCGAAATATCACCATTAAGTCGCTACCGGTTGCGCCAGTTCTCCACTTTTATCGATACCTGGCGACACGACACCGCGAACCAAAACGTCGTGGAACAGGCCCAATACCTTTTACGGCAAATCGAACAGCGTCGTTCTCCTTGGACACGGGCGGAAGAGACACTGCTGGATGGCTTTCAGGCCGCCGTACAATTCCCAGAAGCGTTAGCATGTTTGTACCAGGCTATTGCTAAACAACAGCCTATCAACATCATTTATCCCGATTCTTTCGACGGACGCGCTGCAGCCTTCCTGTTGTCCGCTTTCCTGCGCCGGTTTTGGCCTATCCAGGTGCAAAGCATGCTGGCCGGCGCCAGTGCGTCCTCTTTGGGCGCAGGCTGTGTCCTGCTTTTGGGCGCTGTGCAGGAGCCGCCCCAAGCGCAAGACGTAGCCCGTTTGGGGCCGTGCGCCCAGGAAAGTCACCCCTACCCGTGGACTGTTTGTGCCTGGGAATTAGCCGGTGACCTTTTAGTACGATTCGAAGGGCAAAAAGAGGACGCATACACATTTTACGACTTAGAAACCACCGGCACCAACGTTTACAAAGACGAGATCATCGAAATAGCCGCGCAGCGCGTCGAGCCCGGCGCGCCGAGCCCGGCGCCGTTTTTCCACCATTTCGTTCGTCCCAGCCAACACAGTTATATCCCGGGTGCAGCCAGCCGCGTGCACCACATTTACTGGGCCGACGTAGCCAATCAGCCGACTGTTGATAAGTTATTGCCAGCATTTCTTGCCTACAGCCGGGGGACAACCTTAGTCGGGCACAATATTCAACGATTTGATAACCGTCTCGTGAATCGCGAACTGGGGCGATACTTGGATGCTCGTCTCGATCTGCCCAGTATCGATACCCTACCCTTGGCGCGTCGGCTGTTGCCGGGCGAACAGCGTTACCGGCAAGAACAACTTCTACGCCGCCTGGGCCTGGCCAAAAAACAGACCCATCGCGCTGATGACGATGTGCACCAAGTACAAGCGCTTTTCTACGCATTGTTAGACCGAAATTTACGGCAGCAAGCTCGCCGAGCCACCCCCGACCTATTGCCCCTTATCGGAGCTGTTCTCCTGTTAGACAACAGTTCCCCAGAGGATGAAAACGAAGCGTTGTTGTACGGCGCAGCGCGCGTTTGGCAGCGCAGCAACGGCCAGTTGCCGGAAGTAGATCACTTTTTGCGAACGCTGCCAGAAGCAGAACAGTGGAATCTCATACAAAAGCTCTCCGTTTTAGCCCAGCTTCCACTGCCGTTGGATGAAGAAACCAGCGCCTGGGAGGGTTTACGCAGCGAATTTCTGGATCAGGTCACTGCTTTCGTCGACCGGAATCAGGATGCTGACTGGCGCAATTTCCTGGACTACCAGGCGCTGCGCACCAGTTTGGACGAAGCCGATCCGAACGCTGATAGGGTAACTATGATGACACTACACAACGCCAAAGGGAGCGAATATCGAGTCGTCTTTATCACTTCTCTAGAAGAGAATCACCTACCTTTGTGGCGACAAAAGGGGGCGGACGGCGTCGAGGAAGAACGCCGTCTATTTTATGTGGGCCTGACCCGAGCCAAAGAGCGGCTCTACCTGATTTCAGTGAAAGATCGGGGGGACGATTTTATCCGCTCGCCCTCACCCTTTGTCTTCCAACTGCCCCCGGCGCTGGTAAAGCGGTACGCCATCGATAAGAACGGTCACTGGCAGCCGCTCCCTTCGTGATAGACGCTGTAGGCTCACCGTCATCAACGCCGTTCAATATTACAAATCGTTCTGAATAGAAGCAGACGGCTTTGTATAGCAAAGCCGTCTGCTTCTTTGTGGTGGGTCATGCAGTTGCTCGTCTTCTATAATAATCAGTCTAACAGTTTAGTCGCCATGTCTAAAGGTTCATCAAACCCAAACGGAAAAACGAATCGCAGTACGTGACTGTCCCCTAATGTCCACTTCAACAAAAGAAGGCAGACAAGCTAAGGAAAGATGATCTTCCTCCAAATAGCTGGAAGCAATAGCAATGGATTTCACAGCTTGGTTGACAGCACTGGCACCTATTGCCTGTACCTGGACAACACTTTCCTCACGCAAAATACCGGCAATGGCCCCCGCTACGGCTGTCGGCTTAGAAGAGGATGATACTTTTATTAGTTCTGAACTATTTTCGGGCAGATGCGTTTGGGGGAACGGCACAATTATCTCCTTATCTACTCTCGTAGGTATTCCGCTGTGAACAGTCACCATCCGCTGACCTTCCTCTTGGATAGCTTTTAATGCTTATTCCTCAATATCACGGGGGGAAAGTTTTTAACGCCAAGCCGCAGGAGCGCCAAAGCGCCAGAGAAGAAAGTACACCGACTTTTTCCCCTGTCTGGCAAAGCCTATAGTCTGAAGAATCAAATTACAATGAACTATAATAGGTATCCATTGTGTCTTATGATCCCTGGCGTCCTGTCGTCGAAATGCGTTTACGGTGCGCTCTCTTTTCATTGATACGATACACCTATTGATCCGAAAAACCTCCTCGTTCCACAAACACATCGCTAGAATGCACAAAACAATAATAAAGACGTCTAATCCATCATCGCGTTACGGGCTTAACACAACAAACAAATTTCACGTGGGCTTCCCCATGTGTTTCTGCATCAGCCTGTAGCCCATGGCGTTTTGTCAAAAGGGATAGTTCGTAAAATTCCCGCAGCTGTTATCGTTTTTGCCGGGTAATACAATGAGCCGTGGTATCAAAAAGCACGACCTGGATTTCAATCTGTGAGGCCTGCTGCATACCATCCATACAGCATAATAGTGCTAAAAAGGACCAGTTGCTTTCCGGACTTTTTCTTCGATCTTCCGTACACTTGCCGAGTGAAAATAAGGGTGGCCAATGGGACTTGAACCCACAACCTCCTGGGCCACAACCAGGTGCTCTAACCGGATTGAGCTATGGCCACCATAATATTGTTCTACGCCTCGGGCTAAAAATAACTCGGGGACGAGGATTCGAACCTCGATAAAGGGATTCAAAGTCCCTTGTCCTGCCATTAGACGATCCCCGATCGACAAAAACAGGCCATAGAAACAAAATGCCGAGGCCCAGACTTGAACTGGGGACTCCTTGATTTTCAGTCAAGTGCTCTACCAACTGAGCTACCTCGGCAACTGCTAAATAAGGCCCGCCTACCACCGCCAAGGCGATGCGACGAGCCTCAGAGCGGGCGATGGGATTCGAACCCACGACCTTCTCCTTGGCAAGGAGACGTTCTACCACTGAACTACGCCCGCGAGAAACGACACCTATTGATCTGAGAGGTGGACCCGGTCGGATTCGAACCGACGATCTCCTCCGTGCAAAGGAGGCGCCTTCCCACTAGGCCACGGGCCCACGCCGGACCGGCCCCTGGCCATGCCGACGAGAGGACTTGAACCTCCACGCCCTTACGGGCAACAGATCCTAAGTCTGTCGCGTCTACCAATTCCGCCACGTCGGCCCACGAAAAAACCCAACGCTTGACAATAAATACGACCAGGTTATGTACTCCCGATTCTGTTTCGACCGTCATCTGTCTCACCCTCGAGAGGGTGGCAGTTCCTGACTTGTAAGGTGTAACCTTACTTTGTCGTCACTGCTGCGGTGAGATCTAACTTTGCAGCCAGACCCCCTCACCTTGCTCCCAGTTGCACACTCGCCTGGCCGGCGACATTACTGCCGCCGCCGACGGGCTCTTACCCCGTCGTTTCAGCCCTGACCCAAGGGCCGGGATTGCTTTCTGTTGCGGTTGTAGTCAACGCCGGCTTACACCGATGCCGCCCCTACTTACTGTTTCGTAGGGCAACCTTGCCGCCCGAAACGGCTGGGAGTCGGGAAGTTCCTCTAGCAAAATGCCAGCGACGGTTCCTAACCCGATCGAGGGCCGACACTTCACCCTCACAACAGGATTATTATAGCCAAGAAATATGCCGCTGTCAATCGGAACAAGGGGCGATTCACGCTGGAGCGGAGCGCGGTTATGTCATCTTCACAATAATGTCGCCAATCACATTGGCTGTCTCATCACCCCGATCAGCGGCATTACTCAAATGTCGGTATAGCTCACGTACTTTGAGCATATACATCACGTGTTCGATATCCGCCGGCCCGCTAAAAAGATCAGCAATAGCCCGTCGATAGATCCGTTCCACCTGATTCTCCAAGGCCTTGGCGCGGTTAGCATGTTCCGCGGCCACATTAGGATGCTGTTCCAACCGTTGGATAGCCGCATCAATTTCCATGCCGGCCTCACGCAGAAGGGAAGCCATCTCCCGCAAATATTTGTTCGGCTGCACGCCTAAAACGTACATCTCGTCCACTGTCGTATCGGCATAGTCCAGGATATCATCAATAGTACGAGAAAGTGAGAAAATGTCTTCCCGATCAATGGGCGTGACAAAGGTTCGGTTCAGATCATCGATCAGAATGCGCCGTAACTCATCCGCTTCTTCCTCAGTTCTATGCACCTTTTCTGCATTTTCGCGGCTGTTGTCTCGCATATAAGCTTCTAAGTTCCCTAATCCTTCTACAGTCTTTGCCGCCTGACCTTCCAATAATTTGATGAACCGATTGCCGCGCGGCTTAAAAAACTCTTTCCAGCCCATTTACCCCTCCTCCATCAAAATCGAGCAACCAAGTGCAGCGCGAAATACAATAAAGCCGATAAAGCCGCTGTTACCGGAATCGTTAATACCCAGGTCAAAGCAATATCCCGGGCAACATGCCAGCGTACTTTAGAAAAACGTTCCGATGCACCAACACCCATGATAGCGGTGCTAACGACCTGTGTCGTGCTAACCGGCCCGCCAAACAACGATGCCGTCAGAATTACCGATGCAGAAGCTAACTGGGTCGCAAAGCCATGCACCGGACGAATTTTATAGATTTTTTCGCCCAATGTCTTGATCAACCGCCATCCACCCGAATAAGTGCCCAAGGCGATGGCTAAGGCGTTAATGGTAACGACCCAGAATGGTACCATAAAATGGGCAATATAATGACCATTGAGCAAACCTAAAGCCATCAGCCCCATCGTCTTCTGCCCGTCATTGGTGCCGTGGCTCCAACCCAAGGATAAAGCGGTAAGGATTTGCCAACGCTTGAAATGTCGGTTGACCTTCGGTGTAGCTCCACGCGACAAGAAGTAAATAAGCCTCGTTAACAAGTATCCCACAAGAAAACCGATAAATGGTGAAATAAAAAGAGCGATTAAGACTTTGTCCAACCCACCGAAGTGAATCACACGCCAGCCAGAGCCAGCGCTCACAGCCCCGATGATCCCGCCCACCAAAGCGTGGGAAGAACTGGAGGGAATGCCAATCCACCAGGTGAAGATATCCCAGAAGATCGCGCCCAGCAGTGCAGCCAGCAGAACCCAGATAGTAATTTGGTCAGCGGCAACGATGTCACTGCCAATGGTGGTCGCTACCGCAACGCCGAAAACAAATGGGCCGCTAACTTCTGCCAAGGCTGTCAGTGTCAACGCCAAACGTGGTGGCACCGCCCGGGAAGAAATCATGGTAGCCACAATATTGCTGCTGTCATGGAAGCCATTCATGAATGTGAAAAACAGTGTCAGGCCAATGAATAATAGCATCAACGGGTCGTGTAATAAACGCACGAGCAAAGCTATTCTGCCCCCTTTTTCTGCACCGGTTTAGGGATGATCACATCCGGCCAATCAGCAAAGCCGACACGCTCGCTATGCTGCACCCAGGCTTCGTCTTGGCCATGGATTCTCTTCTTCCAAATGGGCGTAATTTCCTTGATCCGGTCGATGATGTAGTGACAAGCGTCGAAAGTGTGCAATCTGTGCGGTGCAGCTACGACAATGACAACACTCGGTTCACCGACAGCTAGCCGGCCAACGCGATGGGCAATGGCAATGTCGGCAATATCCGGCCAACGTTGTTGTGTTTCCGTCGCGATCTGCGCCAATGACGCTTCTGCCATTTCCCGATATGCTTCGTATTGCAGATAATCGGTGCGTTCATCCCCGGTCAGGCCACGCACCACGCCGGCAAAAAGCGTGATGGCCCCCACAGCCGGATTATTCACCGTTTGAGCCAGACGGTCTAACGAGAGTGGGTCCGCCGTGACGAGAAAGCGTTTATGCTGCACATCCTCTCCACCGCTGACCGGCGGGAAAAGCGCCACAATATCCCCGGGGTGCAATGCCTCTTCCTCATCGCCATACTTCCCGTTCACAGCAGCATAAACGCTGACCGAAATGTTGGCAAAACGCGGTTCCTTTGTTTCGAGGACAGTCAACAAGTCGGCCAAAGTGCTATCGTCCGGCAAAGTAAGCGCCATTTCCGGCATCTCCAACAGATCTCGCAAAGAGGCAAAAAAGCGCACGGTGATATTCATGGTTCCTCCCGCCGGAAAACACCGCTCTTCCCGCCGCTCTTGTATAGCAAACGGATATCCCCAATGACCATCGTCCGTTCCACCGCTTTAGCCATGTCGTAAATCGTCAAGGCAGCCACAGAAACAGCCGTCAGTGCTTCCATCTCCACGCCGGTTTGTCCGTTATTCTTGACCATGGCCTGAATACGAATGCAACTATTGGCTTCGTCAATCTCAAAATCCACGCCTATTTTCGTCAACAAGAGCGGATGGCATAAAGGTATTAGTTCATGAGTGCGCTTGGCGGCCATGATACCAGCTACCCTGGCCGTGCCTAACACGTCTCCTTTTTTCATATCGCCGGCCATAATGAGCGATAGTGTTTCTGGTCGCATTCGTATTTCGCCGGCCGCTACAGCCACACGGTTGGTGCTTGCTTTCCCCCCCACATCTACCATAGCTGCTTGCCCTTTTTGATCTAAATGTGTAAGTTGCATGATACCTCCATTCTACATACCAGCCTCGCAGTAACAAAGGAGACCGGAAAGTCCGGCGAACTGCGCTCCCGCTAAGACAAACAGACTAACGCATCGCCATCTCAAACTGAACCAGCAAACGAGTCCAGAGGTAACAAAAAATCAGGAAGAGAGATTCCCTTCCTGATCCCGATGAACGGACCAATACGTGCTTGTCCGCAACATCTCCTCGTGCCTGGCATCCGTCTCTTATTATAGACCAAACGAGGATTCAGGCAAAATAGGTAACAAGACAGCAATGCTAAATGGATCAATTCGCGCTTTCCCCTTGGCATCGTTACGTTCATCCTTCACTATTTTGACTTGTTGTGGGTACTATGTTATATTTTAGCATCGTGATGGCAGAATGGATGTTGCTTGCATCATGTAGATGCAGCCAATCTGGTTAGACAGGTCTGTGTGGCTATTGGCCACAACAAGGATTTAGTAGGAGAGCCCAACCATTAACAAACGTTTAACACTAATCAACGAAGAAATCAGGGTCGCACAAGTTCGGCTTATTGATGAAAAAGGAACACAATTAGGGATTACGCCCACGGTCCAAGCCCAAAGGTTGGCGCGTGAGCGGAACCTCGATCTAGTTGTGGTTGCACCGAACGCAGATCCGCCTGTTTGCCGGCTCATGGATTACGGGAAATACGAATACGAACGCGCCAAACGCATGCGAGATGCCCGCAAAGCGCAGAAGCAAGTAGAGATCAAAGAGATCCGTCTGCGTCCGCGCACCGATACGCACGATTTAGATTTCAAGGTGCGCGATGCCCGTCGTTTTCTGGCTAAAGGCGCCAAAGTCAAAATTCGGGTCCGTTTTCGTGGGCGGGAAATCACCCACCCAGAAATAGCGCGGAATGTGTTGCGCACATTGGCCGAGGAGTTACAAGACGAAGCTATCGTCGAGAAGCCACCGGCTTTCGAAGGCAAGAGCCTATTGATGATTTTAGCACCGGCAGCGCATTCGGCTAAAGGAAAGCCAAGGCCGAAAAAAACGACTGCGTCGCAGCATAGCAAGGCAAAGTCAACCACCGATGCTGACCAGGCAGCCCAAAATGAAGGGGATGATTAAAGGAACGGCGACCGCTGTAGGCGCGCTTTGTTGTGCGCTATAACGGCGAGATACCTTTGAACATATTTGTAGAAGCAAAAGACCAAGGAGAACAACATGCCTAAAATTAAAACCCATAAGGCAACAGTCAAGCGATTTAAACGTTCCGGTAATGGCAAGTTATTGCGCACCAAAATCGGCAAAAGCCATTTTCGGCGCCGCAAGCCGCGCCGGGTAAAAGCGCTATTCAGTAAAAATATGGTCGTGGACAATACGAAGATGCGTCGTCGGATTCAGCGTTTAGCGCCTTATCTGGACTAAGTTTTTTGATAAACATGGACACCAATACCGCTACCATGGCCCCAATAAGTACTCTTTTGTAGAGTCGCCATGAGGAGGAGAGAGTTATGACAAGAGTCAAAGGGGGGCCAAATACCCGCCGCCGTCACAAGAAAGTTCTGAAGTTAACCAAAGGGCAGTACGGAAGTAAACATTTGCTATTCCGTCGGGCCAATGAAGCAATGATGAAATCGCTTTGGTATGCCTACCGAGATCGCAGGCAGCGCAAACGTGATTTTCGTCGGCTTTGGATTGCCCGCATCAATGCCGCAGCGCGGCTGCATGGACTCTCCTACAGTCGCTTTATCCACGGTTTGAAGTTAGCCAATGTAACCATCGATCGCAAGATTATGGCCGATTTAGCCGTCATGGATGAAGCAGGTTTTGCTGAATTAGCCAATGTAGCTAAAGAAGCTTTAAGTTAAGCTAATTTTCGCGTGAAGTCTCTCGCTTGTCGCCGGCGGGGGGCTTTTTTTCTTTTTCTAATGTCTGGACCGGCCATGCAATTCATTACGATCACCAGCGCACAAAACACACAATTGAAACAGATAAGAGCGCTGCAACAACGTCGGCATCGCTATCGACAACAGCTTTATGTGGCTGAAGGGCCACATTTATTGGCCGAAGCGGTGCAGTTCGACATTTGTCCCCGGCGCATTGTTGCCGATAATGCATTTCACGATAGCCCGGAAGGCCAAGCCCTTTTTCGCGGGGCAACCCACTGGCCGGTTGATGTCTATGTTGTGCCGAACCGAATTTTCCGCGGACTGAGTGCTACGCAAACACCGCAGGGCGTGCTCTTAGTATTTCCATTGCCACCGGTACCCCCGACGCCCGTAGTAGATGCGCGTCCGTTATTAGTATTGGATGCGCTGCAAGACCCGGGGAACATGGGCACGATTTTGCGGACGGCGCTGGCCACGGACGTATCCGAGGTAATCATCGGCCCCGGCTGTACCGATCCATTCGGCCCAAAAGCAGTGCGGGCCGGCATGGGGGCACAATTACGTTTGCCACTCTATTTGGCAACGAGCCACAAAACAGCGTTGGCGCGTTTAGCCGGCCGGGTTCTTTGGCTGGCCGAGGCGCAACTCGGGGTGCCTTGCTCCAACGTGGATTGGCAAACACCCAGTACCATACTCATCGGTAATGAGGCTCGTGGCCTATCGTCATTCTGGCGCAAGCAGAGCAATCACATCACGCATATTCCGTTGGCGAATCAGGTCGAATCCCTCAATGCAGCCAGTGCCGCTTCTATTTTCCTTTATGAGGCTGTCCGACAGCGAGCAGCACAACAGCCCATGCGTTAATTCTTAGCTCTACTAAAAAACCTTTATCGTAGAGAACGCAAGCGCGCAGAACCCGTGCGGTCGGGTGGAGAACGCCGCCGACTAGAAGTTCGACTTATTGAAGAAGTTGAACTTCCAAAAGGAGGCCTGATTTTTTGAGACGCCCCGTGGAGTTTATCATTGCGAGGCCCGACAGGGCCGTGGCAATCTCCCTCACTGGCGTTGGAGATTGCTTGACCAAAAAGAGGGTCACACTGTCGCTTCGCTCACAATGACACGGCTGATTTGAAGGCGTTGCATTAGCTACCTTTAGG
>WFQU01000152.1 GCA_015486845.1 Anaerolineae bacterium
CACCGGACCCCCCCCCGCGCCCCCATGGACACTTCTCACCGTGGGGCGACTAGTGCCACGTAAGGGCATAGACACGGTCATTCGTGCCTTACCTCATCTTCGCTCCCACTTTCCAGCCCTTCGCTACCGCATCGCAGGCACCGGCCCTGACCTGGAACGCCTACGCTCGCTAACCGTCTCATTACAGCTCACCCGCACGGTGGAGTATTTAGGGAGCATTCCCGAGTATCACCTGCCATCAGTGTATCGCTCGGCTCATGTCTTCGTCTTGCCCTCACGCGCGGAAAGATCAGGACACAGCGTGGAAGGATTCGGCATCGTCTACTTAGAAGCAGCCGCCAGTGCCCTTCCCATCATCGCGTCCACGGCCAGCGGCATAGCCGAGCAGGTGCAGAAACGGGATGTCGGCCTACTTGTGCCCCCGGACGACCCAGACGCGTTGGCCGATGCACTCGTCCACCTGCTTCGAGATAACTCACTGCGTCAACGCATGGGACGGGCAGGCCGCCAGTGGGTGAAAAGAGAGATGACCTGGGAGCAGACTGCAAGGCATATTGAAGCCCTACTGGAAGCACTATAATGAAGCAAAGGACGATTGACACGCCGATCTGGACATGCCTTATTACATGTAGTTTGGCAATCATGCTACTTATTCCCGTGTGGAGCGTCCGTTACCCTCCCTTGCAAGATTACCCCAACCACTTAGCGCGTGCTTACATCACGCTACACCTGCATGACCCATCTTTTATTTTCAGCAATTATTACACCATGATTCCTTATCCCGTTCCTAACAGCTTATCTGACTTCATCCTTATCGGTTTAGGCTACCTCATGCCCTTGACCATCGCCGGTAAGATTGTACTGTCGTTCCTCCTTCTCGGACTCCCCCTTGCCTACAAGCGCTTCCTCTCCACGGTTGCCCCCCACACAGCCGCTACTTACGCTTATTTTGGCTGGGCGCTGGCCTACAACCATCTCTTTCACCGAGGCTATCTCAACTATTTGTTGGGGATAGTGCTGGTCTTCCTTAGCCTATGGATGTACGTGCGCTGGTGGGAGACTTCACGGCTAGTTTATAGTCTGGGAGCAATGTTCCTTGCCACGCTGACCTTCATAGCCCATGCTCTAGCCTTTGGCACACTTCTGATCATCCTGGGAGTGATGCTTAGCTTTCGAGCAAGCCGACGGTTTATCGCACTCAGCATCCTCTCCCTTTTTCCCAGTGCATTTCTTTTCCTGCTCTACTGGACAAACGGGAAGCCTCCTTTGACCCTGATTCCCTACCCTAACGTGAGCCTTTGGCTAAAAATGATAGTACAAACATTCCTCGCCTATGATCCAATGAACGACCTACTTTTTATCACGCCCCTCCTCGTTCTTTGGGGTGGGCTCTTTTTATGGCGGCTCGTGCTTCGGAGTAACGGAAAGGAGTGGCTCATAAGCAGTCTCATCCTGCTGGCATGCGCCCTCCTCATGCCGCGCGCAATAAACATTCTGGTACGACCAGGACAACGATTTCTGTTTGCAGCAGTACTGATAGCCGTGGCTAGCTTTCCTGCCCTGCCGGACCGCCCGGCCGTGTTCGTGCGGACGTTCCTCATCCTCTTTACGCTTGCCATGTCCGTCCGAGTCGCTATCACCTATAGCGCCCTCCAGCCGGCGCTACAACAAACGACCACCTGCATCGAAGCGCTCACGCCCGAAGTTCCCACAGGAAACGTGGTGCTCTCACCCTACAGCGGAACCATCCAGCCCTATAAGCATGTAGTAGAATATGCGACCATGTGGAAAAATACCCCCGTAAGCAACCTATTCACCAAATACTCTCTGCTTCGGTTACGAACACACCTTCCGCCCACACTGTCTACATCGGATCTCAATCCATCTGTGTACCCCCAGGCGATCATCATCGGTACCGCACCCAAGCCACCAGATGGCTACGAAGAATCCTATTGTGGAATCAACTGTGTGGTATGGCGCAGCACGGTAGAGAAGGACTTTCCATAGAGACGCTCGCCGTTCTTCGCACCAATCACGCCACGGCACCCTCCAAGTACACACGTAGTCCAGACATGCCGCCGCAAACAGTTTGACAGTATTCCCACTTTGTGTTACATTGTTTCTTGGGCGCTGAAAGTATCCAGCGCCTTGTTTATTGTCAGGCAAACGGCGATCAGCGTTCGGAGCAACAAATCCTGTCATGCCAGCCGCCAACTATTAAAACAGGGAAAAGCGAAACGATATCGTGGTTGCCTCATCTCGATTGAAAAAATTAGAACTCAACGGCTACAAGACTTTTGCTAACAAAACAACCTTCCTTTTTCCGGACGGGATAACAGCTATCGTGGGGCCCAACGGTTCCGGCAAATCGAATATTGCGGATGCCCTGCGCTGGGTCTTGGGAGAACAAAGCTACCAGGTTTTGCGAGGCAAACGCAGCGAAGATATGATTTTCGCCGGCAATAAGCATCGCGCCCGCTTAGGCATGGCACAAGTCAGCGTTACCTTAGACAACAGCGAACAATGGCTACCCATTGAGTTCTCAGAAGTGGTCATCACCCGGCGTACTTTCCGCTCCGGCGAAAACGAATACCTCCTCAACGGCAAACGCGTGCGGCTAAAACAGATCACCAGTTTGCTGGCCGAGACCGGCTTAGCTCGGCGCACCTACACCGTCATTGGTCAGGGGCTGGTGGACCGGGTGCTCTCTTTGCGTCCGGAGGAGCGACGTACCCTTTTCGAAGAAGCAGCCGGCATCACCGGATACCAGCGCCAGCGCAAATTAGCCATTTCCCGGCTGGAGGAGACGAAAGCCAATTTAGTGCGGCTTAACGACATCCTCGCCGAGATTGCTCCCCGGCTGAAACACTTAGAGCGCCAAGCGCAACGTGCCCGGCAAAAAGAAAATCTGGCCGACCAGCTGACACAACTTCACTTGACCTGGTACGGACATCAGTGGTACCGGGTAACGCAAAGGGTCGAACAGCAACAAGCCATCGTGAACCAATGGCAACAACGTGTCCAAAAACAACGCGACCAGCTAAAGCAACAAGAACAACACCTTGCCCAACTGGAGCAAGCCCAAAATGAAGCACGGCAAACCTTACAGGCGTGGCATCAACAACGCGCCGCCATTCACCAGCAAGCGGAGGCCCTGCAAAATGAACTCACTTTAGTAACCGAAAAACGCCGTTTGGCACTGCTGCGGCAGGAAGAACTCAACAGCGAATTGCTGCCACTGCGCACCTATCTAACCAGTCTGCAAGAAAAGATCACCGTCGCCGAAACCACGTTGCAACAGTTTATAACGGAAATGGCCACAGTCACGACGGTCGTCGACCAATTGAAAGCAGCCAAAGCCAGCCAAGAAGCCGCCCATCAAGAAAAAATCGTGCGCTTGCGCCAGGCCCGGCAAATCGTGCTGGAACGCACTGCCCGGGTCGCAGAAGCCCAACAACGGCAACAGCGGTTAGAGCAGCAAATCGACGCCGCCCAAGCACAGCAAGCCGAGCAGACCAAAGCCTTGACCAGCTTAGAAGCCAAAATTGCAGCCCAAAAAGAAGCAATCAGTGCGCTGGAACAGGCGTTGGCAACGGCCCGCCAGGATAGTCAGCAAGCGGAGCAGGCGCTCCAGGCCGCAGAGATTGCCGTCAAAGAGAACGAATCAGCCCGCCTCGCCGCCCAACGTCGATTGGATGCAAGCGGGTTGGAGGTGCAAAAGCTGGTTCACCAGCAAGAAACGTTAAGCAGGTTGCGGGAGGAAGGCGCCGGCCTGTACAATGGCGTCCGCGAAGTGGTCAAAGCAGCACACAAGCGACAGCTAACCGGCATTATCGGCATCGTCGGCGAATTGATCCAGGTTCCGCCGGAGCTGGAAAAAGCGGTGGAAGTAGCGTTAGGCGGCAGTTTGCAGGATATCGTCGTGCAGCACTGGGCCGACGCGGAAACAGCCATCGCTCTGTTAAAACGAGAAAGAGCCGGGCGGGCGACATTTTTGCCGTTAGACACCCTGCATCCACCCAAAGCTGTCACGCCGCCAAACATGCCCGGCGTCATCGGCGTTGCTGCCGATTTGGTACAAAGCAGCAAGGAAGTTGCGCCGGCCGTACGACTACTTCTGCAACGCACGCTACTGGTGGAAACACTGGCCACGGCCCGAAAAGCGCTGCCCCGAGCAAGCGGCTTCCGCATCGTCACCGTAGCGGGAGAATTGGTGCGGAGTAGCGGCCGCATCACCGGCGGCGCCGACCGCCGTAAACAAAGCGGCGTTCTGACCCGCGAGCGAGAATGGCGCGCACTGCCTAAAAAAATAGCGACTGCACGCCAGCAAGAACAAGAAGCCCAACAGCAATTGCAGCAAATCGTCAAGACGCTATCCAAAGTGCAAAAAGAACGCCAACAAGCACAACAACGGCTCAGCGCCGAACAACAAGCACTCCGCCGCCACGAGCAAAATGGGCAAACCGCCTCTGCCGAGCTGAAAGCATTGCAAAACGAATGGCAATGGCGCCAAAAGGAAACAACCCGCCACGCCGGAGAACAAGAGCGCTGGCAAAATGCGTTACAGGAAGCGGCAGCACAAGCGCAAAATGCACAAACCCGCTTCGCTGCGGCGGAAGCAAGCGTCCGCCAACTGGAACAGGAAATCAACGACGAAGACGCGGACAACCTTTTCGCCCAACTAAACGCTGCCCAACAACAATTAGCGCTCCTAAAAGGACGAAGGCAAGATCAGGTCCGTTTCATCGCCGACTTGAAAGCCGATCTGCAACGCCAAACAAGTTTGATCGCCCAGAAAGAAGCAAGACTGAGCACTTTGGCCGCCGAAGTGGATCAGATCGAAGTTACAATTAGCGAAGCTAAAGCACGTTATGACCAAATCAAGCAAACGTTAGTCGCCCAAGAGGCCCCCATCCCGGCATTAGAAGAAAAATTAAACAGTTTAGCAGTGCAGTTGCGGGCTGCCGAAGCAAAAGAACGCCAAATACAACAACAATTGCACAACAATGAAATCAAGCTCAACGAGACTATTTTAGACCACCGGCGCGCTCAGGATAAGCAAGGATATATTCGGCAAGAGATCGAAGAACATTTGGGGCTAGTCTCAGCTGCCGGTGCCGAAGCGCCTTTCCGGCAGGAAGCCTTGCCGCTCTCTGGCGTAGCGGAGCTTCCTGTAGTCTACGAAATTCCTGCCGGCCTGGAAAAAGAGATAAAGCAGATACGGTTACGACTACGCCGGTTGGGGCATGTCGATCCGGAAGTCATTCATGAATTTGAAGCGTTGCAACAACGCTACAGTTTCCTCCGGGCGCAAATGGACGACTTGGAAGAAGCCATCCGCAACCTCCACGATGTCATTCATTCATTGGACGAAACCATGAAAAAAGCGTTTATGGCCACTTTTCAGGAAGTTGCCAAGCGTTTCAGCAAGTATTTCAAGGAGCTATTCGGGGGCGGCACGGCGCGCCTCGCACTGAGCAATCCGGAAACCATTAACGAGAGTGGCATCGACGTGTATGCACATCCGCCGGGAAAACGGCCGCAAACTTTAGCGCTGCTGTCCGGCGGGGAACGCACGCTCACAGCCGCCGCCTTACTGTTCAGCATTTTAGACGTCAGTCCTCCACCTTTCTGTGTGTTGGATGAAGTGGACGCGGCGTTGGACGAAGCGAACGTGACCCGATTTCGGGAGCATCTGCAACGGCTTTCCCAACACACGCAATTCATCGTCATCACGCACAACCGGGGTACGGTGGAAGCGGCCAACACCATTTACGGCATCACGGCTGGGCGCGATAACACGTCGCAGGCACTATCCCTTTCTCTGAAAGAAGTCACCGACCAGGCCGGTGCGGATTCGGCCGGCTAAATCGTATGCTAACCCGCTTAGTAATCGTCCAAGAATAAATTTCCCCAACTGTCATTGCGAGCGGGCGCAGCCCCGAAGCAATCTCCGACTTGCAAACTTGGGGATTGCTTCGGCCTATCAGCCTCGCAATGACACAAACGGGAAGTTATTTTTAGACAGCCGCTTAGTGACCGTCTGTAATTTACTTCCCGTTTTCTCTTGGAGAGACCGCAATGAAATGGGAACTTATTTTTAGAGGGTTACTCAGCTAAACAAGCCTTGTACTGTTTTCTTTTGGCGCGTCAATTAGATATACTACCCCCATGAACACGGGAAAAAACACCTGGCTCTTGGTTTTAGCACTCATCGTTTGCTTGCTGTCCGGTGGTTATCGCTTGGTCAAAGGCGGCGCCCCGGGCCGGCGCGTTGTTCTCTCTTTGGCTACGAAAACGCCGACGCCCACAGCCACAGCGACAGTTACACCGACGCCCACGAAAACGCCGACGGCGACGCCAACTATCACAGCGACTACGACGCCTACGGCCACGCCGACAGTCACTGCCACGACAGCAGCCACCGTTGCGCCGACCATTGCCTTGACCAAATCGGCTCTGACAACTGCCTCACCGACCGCTACCTCTTTACCGCAACCGGGCCGGCTTTGGCCTACGCCAAATCCGGCGCAAGCACACACGCATTATTGGCTGCAACGCCCGTTACAGCCAGTCCAAACATGTATCGCTGCCGCCTTTTATCCCTACGGAACGAACGGCATGGGCGTTTATCTGGTGCATCATGGTGCCGATTTCGAAGCACCCATGGGGAAAGCGGTTTACGCGGCCGACGAAGGGAAAATCGTTGTGGCTAATGACGATCTACAGCACGCTTACGGCCCGTATACTGACTTTTACGGACGGTTAGTTGTGGAAGAGCTGGAACGCCGATATCATGACCAGCCGGTTTATGTGCTTTATGGCCACCTTTCCCGCATCTTGGTCAAAGAGGGTGATACGGTCGATGACGAGGACGAAGTAGGCGAAGTAGGTATGGCCGGCATTGCCATGGGCCCGCATCTGCACATGGAGGTGCGAATTGGCGAAAACAGCTACG
This sequence comes from Anaerolineae bacterium, assembly GCA_015486845.1. Taxonomy (GTDB): domain Bacteria; phylum Chloroflexota; class Anaerolineae; order JAADDB01; family JAADDB01; genus WFQU01. The sequence goes on from WFQU01000152.1 coordinate 6,959, forward strand.
CTGCTACCCGCAACCCGGAATTTTGGCTGCAAATGTTGCCCGGCCGGGGCACGCTGATCGGCCGGCTACTTACCCCTGACGGCCGGCTTTGGCCGGGATTGGCACTGCGTGTTGTGCAAGCGGAACACCCCGAGCGCAGCTACCAACAGCTTTACACGTATCTCGATGATCCAGAGATTCACCCGGACGACGCATGGGGTGAGACTTTTCTTTGGGCCGATGCGCCAGAGGGAGATTACATCCTGGAATCCCCCTGGGGCACCCGCACGCCGTTCAGCATTGAACCTGGACAAACGACTTTTCTGGATATTCGCCACTAAGTAATCGTCCAAGAATAAATTTCCCCAACTGTCATTGCGAGCGGGCGCAGCCCCGAAGCAATCTCCGACTCGCAAACTTGGGGATTGCTTCGGCCTATCAGCCTCGCAATGACACAAACGGGAAGTTATTTTTAGATAGCCACTAAGCAGAAGTGATCAGGCGTAGCACATCAGCACTCGCTATAACCACAAGCATAGCATTTGCGGCATCCTTCGCTGTAAATCAGGGTAGCCTGGCCGCATTCAGGGCAAATATCACCGATCTGGAAAATAGGCAATTCCATCTGTTCCGCCGGCACATTCTCTTCCATCGGCTGCACATTCACCGCTTCGGTCTCTTTCAGGAAACGATCCAGAACTTGGGCGACGGCATCCGGCAGGGAACGCACCCGCTTCGGTCCGAAGCCTAAAGAGCGCCCGCCGCCGATGCCAGCTAGTTGGTACACAATATGTTCCAGCCTGGTGCGAGGATTCAAATTGGATGGCATGCGCAAAATATAGGAGATCAACCGACCTAACGCTTCGGAAACGGCAGCCACATCGCTACCAGCTTTACCTACTGTCAAGAAGGCCTCGAAAGGTTCGTTGCCGTCGCTGATATTGACCGTCATGTATGCTGTCCCCAACGGCGTCTCCTGACGGTAAGTCATGCCGTGCAAAATAGCCGGCCGGGGGCGTCGCTTGAGGGCTCTTTCTATCTCGGCATCCAGATCGGACTGTTGCAGAACCACGTCACCAGTGCCCTTTTTCTGTTGCGCTGTTCTGGAGGTTTCCAGCACGACTTCTTGACGGCTACCGGTCACATAAACCGTGAGTCCTTTGCAACCCAAACGCCAGGCTAATTTGTAGACTTCTTTGACGTCATCGACGGTGGCTGTTGCCGGCATATTGATGGTCTTGGAAATGCTGTTATCCACGAAACGCTGTAAAGCGGCTTGCATGCGCACATGCTCCGCCGGCGCGATATCTTGTGCTACCACAAAAGTCTCGCGGATCCAATCTGGTAGATCATCGATTCCCTGGCAGCTACCTTCATGGATGACTTCGTCGACGATCCGTTGGCGCGCTTCCGGCGTCAAATCAATTTTATTCAATACTTTTTGGAACAACGGGCTGACGTAAGTCAAGGTCAAATCTTCATCGTTCTCTTGCACGTGGCGGTAATAAGCTAAAGCGAAAACCGGCTCACAGCCATATCCCTCGCAGCCGGAAACTGTGCCGGTGGTGCCCGTCGGGGCAATGGTTGTTTGAGCCGCGTTACGGATGCCATACTGCTTAATACCTTGTACAATAGCGTCCCAATCCAGCGCTGGCCGTCCCCAATCGTGGGTGTAGGGAGAAAATGGCGTTGGCGGTTTCCAGGTTATTTCTTCGGGATCGTAAATGCTCCCTTTGATGCCGGGAAACGCGCCGCGCCGCCTGGCAAAGTCGATGCTGGCGCGCATAGCGTGGTAACGCACAAATTCCATGATCTGGCTGGCGAATTCTAAGGATGTTTCCGAGCCGTAGCGAATGCCAAGATGATACATGATATCCGCTAAACCCATGATACCAAGACCGATGCGCCGGTTGCGCAAAGCTGCTTCCCGCAGCTTGGGTACTGCCGGCACATAACCATTTTTCGTGACAACATTTTCCAAGAAATGGACTGCTTCTTCCGTCGTTTGCTGCAATAAATCCCAATCTACGAACGGGTCGCCGGCCTCCGTGTAGCCGACATGATGAGCCAGATTGATGGAACCAAGACAACAATTCTCGTACGGCCCCAAATATTGTTCCCCGCACGGATTGGTGGCTTCCAGCTTATATTGTTGCGGAACAGGGTTTGCTTTATTGGCCGTATCCAAAAATAACATTCCAGGCTCACCGTTCCGATGTGCATAAGTGGCGATCATGTCGAAAAGTTCCCGGGCGCGCACTTTTTTCCACACCGCCTGATCGTGGGGATTAACCAGTTCCATCTCTCCATCTTCTTCTACCATTTCCATGAAATGGTCACTGATGCCGACAGAGATATTGAAGTTAGTGATATTACCTTCCTTAGACTTGCATTTGATGAATTCTTCGATGTCAGGGTGGTCGATATTCAGCACTGCCATATTTGCGCCTCGTCGGGTGCCACCTTGCTTGATAATGTCAAATGCCTTATCGTAGACCTCCAGAAAGCCAACCGGGCCGGTAGCCACGCCGGCGCTGGTCATGACACGATCATCACGCGGGCGCAATCTCGAGAACGAAAAACCGTTCCCCCCACCAGTTTGCTGAATAAGGGCCGCATTGCGCAACGTGGAAAAAATGCCATCCGGCGATTTACCCAAGTCGTCCTCGATGGGCAGAACAAAGCAGGCCGCCAACTGGTTGAGCGGCGTATCAGCGCCGGTGAAAGTCGGCGAATTAGGCACGAAACGCATCTGCGTCAGCAAATGATAGAACATTTTCGTTGTTGGTGTTGCATCCTCAGAAAATTCTTCGTCGGCGCTGGCAACATGTCGCGCGACCCTGTAGAACATCTGAGCCGGAGTTTCCAAGAACGCACCATCCATACCTTTGCGCAAATAACGCCGCCGCAAGATCTCTAAACCGTTCTCAGAAATATTAATATCCTCTTCACAAACGTACGCAGGGAAAGAGGATAATGTGTGGTCTGTCATGGTTATTGCTTCCTTTCTTTCGCTTAGTGGCTGTCTAAAAATAACTTCCCGTTTGTGTCATTGCGAGGCTGATAGGCCGAAGCAATCCCCAAGTTTGCAAGTCGGAGATTGCTTCGGGGCTGCGCCCGCTCGCAATGACAGTTGGGAAATTTATTCTTGGACGATTACTTAGCCCAAAAGCATTCCTTCTATATTACGGTATAAAAGTCAGCACTCCCCTGCTTAAATTAGGTATTACTTAAAAATACGAAACCTTTTTGAAAAAATTGTAAACAACGTCTTGCTCCTAACCTGTTACTAAGTGGGTCAAACCGGGATCATTAAGCCTCTCTCAGGTGAGATTACGGATGCGATCAATTTCCGCTTGCACTGCTGCCAAATCAGGCAGATCCAAATAGACAGAAGCAAACCGGATATACGCGACTGCGTCAATAGGCTTTAACTGCTCTAATACCATATTGCCGATGATTTTGCTTGATATTTCCGCCCGGCCACGGCGTAAAACAAATTCTTGCACCTGGTCGACAATGCCTTCAATGGCTGCGGAAGAGATGGGCCGTTTTGCACAAGCGGTGCGGATGCCGTGTAACAACTTGTCACGCGAGAAAGGTTCCCGGCGATTATCACTTTTTACGACATAGACCTGCTGAATAATTTGCTCATAAGTTGTGAAACGCTTGTGACATTGCTTACACTCCCGACGCCGGCGCACCCCGTTGCCGGCTTGGCGTGTTTCTAATACAAAAGTTGCAGGATTTCCACAATAAGGACAGCGCACTGAACCACCTTTTTTCTCTTAGCATCCACGATCATATTTGGGAATATACGGTCGTGCCAAAAAGAAACCAGCAACGGAAATATTGCCAGAATCCACACATATAGCGTTACGACACATAGAAAATACAATATCTTGCGTTCTGATGAAGCTTGGGCAGTATAGCACACCGGATTACTACGGGCAAGCGAGAAGCCGCTTTTTAAGGGAAGAAGGCTTTATTTTTAAGAAAAATATGCAGAGCGTATCTCAGTTTGTGCTGAATTGGGAATCAATAGGGAAGCATTATCCCCAATGACTACCCTTGTACCGTGTTATGTCGTGCTTTTTGCTCCATCAGAACGAGACTGTTGTATATGAAAGCGTTCAGGGGTGTCTCCACGCCGGCTTCCTTGCCGAGCCGGAGCACGGCACCGTTTTGCGATTCTAACTCAGACGGGCGGCCGGCCATGATGTCCCGCTGCATAGAGGCTGTGGAATCCTCCGGCAGCGAATCCACAAATGCCATAGTCATAGCAATAATATCCGGCGGCAGTCCAATATGGCGGGCTCGGGCCACCGCTTCTATCTCTTCCATCACCCGTATGAGCATGTTCCGCGTGCCTGGATGACGCTGAATCTGTCCGATAGGAGCGCGAGTGACCGCGCCTAACCCACTCATCGAACAAATGAAGATGAACTTTTCCCACTGCTTGGCGTGGATATCCGCCGGAACTTCCGCCGAAATACCCGCTTTGGTGAAAATCTGGCGCAATTGCAGCACGCGCTGGGTGCGGCTGTTGTCCAGTTCTCCCAGAACGATGTGCGGTTCCACGCCGGTATGTCGCACATGCCCTGGTTCCACAATGTAGCTAATGATCTTGCAAAGCCCACCCAAAACATGTTCCCACCCCAACACCTGTGCGATTTGTGCCGGTGCTTCGACGCCATTCTCTAACGGAAGAACGATAGTATCCGGTCCAACCATCGGTTTCATGGCCTCGGCGGCTTGCGACACCTGCCAGGCTTTCACGGCTACCAGGATAACATCCACCGGCCCGACCTCCGCCGGCTTATCCGTGGCGCACACAGACTTGACGATAAAGTCCCCTTTAATGCTATCCACACGCAGCCCCTGGGAACGCATGGCCTGTAAATGTCGCCCGCGAGCAATGAAGGTTACGTCATGGCCCGCCTCTGCCAGTTTGCCACCGAAATATCCGCCGACGCCACCTGCTCCGAATAGTGCAAAACGCATTTTTACTGATCCCTCCTCTGAAAATAGAACGCAGATTAACGCTGATGCACGCTGATCTTAATTTTCATCCGCTGTGGTGTGCCGCAGGCTCATGATAACTCCCTTGAAAATAAACTTCTCTGGAGGGTAGCCGAGGGCAATGCCCTCGGCTACCCTCTCCTCCGAAAAATGGGACGCCGATCAACGCAGGATGCCTGGTCCGGCGATTAGAAATCGCTGCTACAACTGCGAAACCTGCCTGCGCAGGTTGCATGCTAATCGCCATAGCACTACTTTGCCTATGGGCGAGATCTGGTCAAAAGATAATCTCGCCTCCCTTTTCTCTCTCGAGGGCGCTGCCCTCGAGCTCCCGGCAGGGGAACCGTACGG
>WFQU01000153.1 GCA_015486845.1 Anaerolineae bacterium
ACGCTGTCGATTAGAAGTTCAACTTCTGCGAGAAGTTGAACTTCTTAAAGGGGGCCTGATTTTTTAGACGCTCTGCGCCGTTGCGCCGCTGCGTCAACTGATTTTCAGAGGAGCTATTTCGTAATTTTCGAATACAAAATTATTCGTTTAGGAAGAAACAGGCGTGTTTCTTGGTAGTTATCATGGGTCTGCGGCGCACCACAGCGAATGAAAATGTCGGTCCAGCGACTAAAAGTCGCGGCAACATCTGCAAAATCGTCTTACGGCGATGAAAGGGTAGCCGAGGGCATTGCCCTCGGCTACCCTCCAGAGAAGTCTATTTTTAGAGGAGCTCATTTTGCGTCTTAACGACGCTGCGTTAAGTTTTTGGCGCTGCCCGACGAGATTAGGGATATTATTCTATGACAAGTGAAAATGCCTTGCATGTGCCGGCCAGTACGGAGGCCGAAGAGGCCATTTTAGGTTCGTTGTTGATGAATCCGGAGATGCTAACGAAGGTCGCCGGGATGCTGAAGCCACAAGATTTTTTCATCGACCGCAATCGCTGGATTTACGAAGCGATTTTGAAGCTGCGTGAGGAAGATCACATTCCGGATATTATCGTTGTGGTGGATGAGTTAGAGCGCCGGGGGGTGTTGGAGGAATGCGGTGGGCGTGGTTATTTAACCTCTTTGGTACAACAAGTGCCCAGCGCTTTTCACATTGAACACTACGGCAATATTGTCCGGCGTACTTCCGTGCTGCGCCAGTTGATTGATGCCGCCGGCGATATTACGAAATTAGCCTATCAGGATCAATTGCCTTTATCGGAATTATTGGATCGTGCAGAACAATCGATTTTTGCCGTGAGCCAAGGGCATGTGCGTCGGGAGTTGGCGCATATTAAGCAAGTCGTTACTGATGTAACAGAAGAAATCGAGCGTCGGGCGCAGCAAGAAGAGGGCATCAGAGGTGTTTCCACGGGCTTGGCCGTTCTGGATGGCCAGTTAGGTGGTTTCCAGAAGTCCGACTTGATCATTTTGGCCGCACGGCCCGCTATGGGCAAAACCAGTATGGCATTGCATTTTGCCAGACAAGCCGCCAATACCAATCCAGTAGCCGTATTCAGCTTAGAAATGTCCGCAGAGCAATTGGCTATGCGTCTTTTGGCTGCAGAAAGCGGCATTAGCGCCCATTCGCTGAACTTGGGCCGGGTGCCAGAGGATAAATGGGGCGATTTGATCGATGCGGCCTCAGTATTGACGAATTTGGATATTTATATTGACGATACCCCGGCTGCTTCTGTGATGCAAATCCGCACGAAGGCCCGACGCTTGCAATCCGAGGTGCAATTAGGGTTAATCGTCATCGACTATTTGCAACTCATGCAAGGGGAGGGCCGCGGCCGGGGCGGTGAGAACCGTGTTCAGGAAATTTCCTATATCTCGCGATCATTGAAGGCTTTAGCCCGCGAGCTGGAAGTGCCGGTCATTGCGCTTTCTCAGCTTTCTCGTGGTGTCGAGCATCGGCAGGATCGCCACCCCATTTTGTCCGATCTACGAGAGAGCGGTTCCATTGAACAAGACGCGGATATCGTCATGTTTCTCTATCGCGATGATTACTACACAAAAGAGAATAGTCAAAAGCCGGGAATCACCGAGGTGGAGGTTGCCAAACACCGCAATGGCCCTACAGGCAAAGTCGAAGTATTTTTTGATGGGCGGCTGACGCGCTTTAGCGATTTAGTCAAGCGGGAGAGAATCTTGAACGATGGATTGGAAAACCCTTGATCCATTGTTGTGGGTGATAGAGGTCCTATTTTGAAAGGAAGATACGATGTCGACAGAAGAAAAAGTGGCATTGCCGTTTTCTTTTTTCAGCGAGATTCTGCCAGAAATCGACACGATAGGCGAGTTAAAGGTCACCTTATTTGCTTTCTTGCTTTTGGCACAGAAAGGTGGCGCAGATAGCTCTTTCCAGTTGGCAGAATTGCAGGGAGATTCCACCATTGTGGCGGCGCTTGCCTCGGCGGAAAAGGATGGCAGGATAGCTGTGGCGGAAGGATTGCAGCAAGCTGTCCTGCGCGGCACGTTTCTGAAGGCGAAAGTGCAGCCGCCCGGCGAGGCAGCAGGCATCTGGTATTGGCTGCACACGCCGGAAAATCAGGCCCTCTTGCGGCAAGTGGAAAACGGCCATTGGCCGGAAACGCTGTCATATAACTGGCAGGGCGTTCGTTTGCGCTGGCAACGCCCCAATATTTTTACGCTGTACGAACAAAATATTGGCTCTCTAACGCCGTTGTTGGCCGATGCATTGCAGGACGCCGAGCGTAGTTATCCCGCGGCGTGGATCGAGGAAGCTTTTCGCATCGCCGTGCAGCGTAATGTTCGCAACTGGAAATATATCCGGGCTATTTTAGAGCGATGGCGCGAGGAAGGAAAAGATGGCAGAACCGAAGAACCTCAAAGCTATTCTGAACGGCTCAAAAAATATGTTGGCCAATACGGCGACATCATCGAACACTAAATCGGTTAAGTTGGTACGGGGGGAGGAGACTTGTCCTATTTGTCACGGTAAAGGCTATTATATTCTGGATGTGCCGCCCGGTGACCCTGATTTCGGTCGGGCTATTCCCTGCGTGTGCACCTTGCGTCGCCAGCGGGCCGACCAGATGGTGTCTTGGCGGAATCTGAGCCACATGCAGGCTTTGCTTAGCGAGATGACGTTTGCTAACTTTCGCCAGGATGGTGCCGCTTTGAGCCAAGATCGACGGCAGAATTTGCATCATGCTTATCAGTTGGCCTTTCATTTTGCTGAAAATCCTGAAGGTTGGCTCTTTTTCATGGGCGGCTACGGCTGCGGTAAGACGCATTTAGCAGCAGCTATCGCCAATGAAGTATGGCAGCGGGGCGGTGACGCGCTTTTTGTCGTAGTGCCGGATTTATTGGATCACTTGCGATCTACGTTCCATCCGGATAGTACGGTTTCTTATGACGAGCAATTCGAGCTGCTGCGCACGGTGCCGGTGTTGATCTTGGACGATTTTGGGGCGCAGAGCAATACGCCTTGGGCGAACGAGAAACTCTACCAGATCATCAATTTCCGCTATAATGCTCAATTGCCGACTGTGGTAACTACGAATTTAGCGCTCGAGGAGATCGATCCTCGTATCCGTTCCCGCTTGTTGGACACAATGTTGACGGCTACGCATTATATTACCGCTCCGGATTACCGTGGGGGCGGCCGGGGAGGGAGTGATGCTGATTTGAATATGCTCTCTTTGCTACGCGATATGACTTTTAGCAGTTGGTCGGAGCGGAGGCAGGAAATGACGGACGAGGAAGCTACCAATTTGCGGCGTGCTTTTTTGAAAGCGCAGAGCTTTGCCGAGGATCCAGAAGGTTGTTTGCTTTTTAGCGGTGCTCATGGAGTTGGCAAGACCCATCTGGCTGCAGCGGTCGCTAACCTGCGTGCTGAAAGAGGTAAGTTGGTATTGTTTGTGACCGTCGCGGATTTTCTGGATCATTTACGGGCGGCGTTCAGCCCTCAGAGCCAAATTCCTTACGACAGACGTTTTCACGATGTCAAAACGGCGCCTTTTTTGGTGCTGGACGATTTCAATATCGAGTTTGCTTCGCCCTGGGCGAAAGAGAAACTATTTCAATTGTTCAACTATCGCTATTTAGCGAAACTGCCGACCATCATCACAACCGTGACGGCGGTAAATGAGATGGCACCTCGTTTGCGCTCACGCGTGATGGACACGCACCGTTGTGCTGTGTTCGGCATCACGGTGCCACCCTATTTTGGTGGCTGGTCGGCGCTCGACCCGGCGAAAGCCCGCGGCAAAAGGCGACGGTAAGTGTCCCTCGCGGGCTATGTTCATTGCAACTGAAAGAGCAATAACTCAGCACCAGTATACGATTTATGCCAGCGCAACTTTCCGTGCGTTTGCAACCATTTGCGCACTAGTTGGCGATTGTCCCACATCCATTCCTCGGAAATAACCAGCCAGACCCGTTTGTGGCCGGCCACTTGCTGGCGCATTTGTTTGTCTACCTCGGGGGTCGACATGTTGGCGTTTGTGTAGAGCCCTTCCCGAAAAGGGGGCCTGCGGTTTGTGTAAAACCAAAAGCTGTATTTCATGTACGGGATTTGGAAGATGACTAAATCGTTCGGCTGGCGCATCTTTTCCCAATCATGCGTTAGGTCTCGCAAATTCGCTTTAATGGGATAAACTTGTTGGTGGACAGTTCCCCATCCCATGCTAATCAGTACCAGGAACAAAGCGGCCAAAGCGATTGGACGCGAGATGTCTCTTAAGGCGATGAGTCCGGCTGCGACCAGAGCGAGGATCGCCGGCCCGGTCCAAATGAGATAGCGTTCCAGGTAAATGGGCATGCCTAACGAGATGAGGTAAACGCTTAGGATGCCGCCCGCGAACCAAGACAGCAGCGCTAAACGCGCCGGCCATTTCAGTTGGGGCGCGAATAAGCCTATTACGGCCACAAAGAGCAGCGGTGCCAAGATGACGGCTGTCGGCAGGTGAAACGGGCGCGGCGGCGCTTGGATGCCGAAGAAGTTGACGGCAAACTGGCGGCGGAACATGTCTGTCAGCGGCACCCAGGCATGGCCTGTACGGAAGGTCGGCGAGAAGAGTAACTTTTTCTCCCACCAGGCCAACGGCAGGTAGGGCAACACGAAACCGGCGAAAGTGAGGGTACCTTGCCACCATTGTCGTCGCCATTGTCGCCAAAAGAAGACGCCCAAGAGCAGGTGTAGCGGGATAAGCAGCGCAGCCAGCAAATGCACGTAAATGGCGGCAACGGTCACGACGAAATAAGCGGGCCAGCGCCAGCCGCCGCTCGCTAACGCTTCCACGTATAGCCAGGTGGCGAGAATCGCCAAGAGCAACAAAAAGCTGTACATTTTAGCCTCCTGGCTATACCAGATGAAAAATGGCGAGAGGGCGGCTAATAAAGTGGCGACTAAAGTGGTTTGCCGGCCCAATTTGGGAGCGAGGAGGTGGTAGAGCAACGGCAAGAACAAAACGCCGGCCAACAACGAGCTGTAGCGCAGCGCGAAATCACTTTTGCCGGTGAGGGTTATCCAGAAGCGCATGAGCAAGAAATAAAGGGGGCCGTTTTCGCCGGGGCGGGTGAACATGCCCAGTACCTGGCTCCAAGAACGGGTGGCAAAAACGTATGTGTCCACTTCATCCCGCCACAGGCTTTGGGCCGTGAGTCCCCAAAAGCGGATAAGAAACCCGACAAGCAAAAGGGCAAGCAAGAAGAACTTTTCCCGGCGCCTATTTTCAGCCACGCTTCCCGCCTTGGCCTTTGTGCCAGGCCCACAGGATCACAGTACCTAAGAGCAACAACACGAACACACCGCAAATTTCCCAGAGGTAACTCAGATAGAGCAAAAATTGGTTAAAGAGCTGAGCCCGGCGTTGCACCAAAGAGGGGGAGATGGCTGCATGCCATTTTGCTCTTGACATGATCGCCTTTTGCAGAATAATAGGCAGAAAAATAGCATGACCCGCCGTTTGCGATGCTGTGGGAGATAACAGAATGGCCGGGATGGTTGTCGTGGTTGGTTCTACTGGAGGCGGTGGCAAAATGGGCGACTCGTTGGCTGCCGATTGCGTATTGGTCGGCCAGGGAGAAACCGGTGTGAACGTCGCTGTTGGCCTCGGCAGGGGCGTTGGTCTGATGTACCTCCCTGTCGGCGTGGGCAACGGCGACGGCAATGGTGAATCGGCCTGAACCTGGTATCCACTTAATAAAGCAACCAGCAATACGATCCGCCAAAGCCATTGCCGCGTTGTGGTCTGTGCTCGATTAATCACCCCGCTCATTCTCCTCTGAAAATAGAACGCTGATTAACGCTGATACACGCTGATCTTAATTTTCATCCGCTGTGGTGTGCCGCAGGCTCATGATAACTCCCTTGAAAATAAAATAGGACGCAGATCAACGCAGGCTGCGCACGCAGATAAAAAACCAGGCCTTCTTTAAAGAAGTTCAACTTCTCGAAGAAGTTGAACTTCTATTCGACGGCGTTCTCCGCCAGAGCGCACGGGGGTCAAATCTCCGTGCTACGTCGCCAAGAAGCCCCCTGAAAGGGGGCTGGTGTTGAACATCCCCTTTGCGCCGGGCGCTACCTTGACGTATTCCGCCACCGCACCGGAAATGATAGATGATATTATGATTATTTCTGCTTCATTATAGGCGATCTGCCAGCTGCGTCAATGCACTAAGGATGACGTCCTATGGAAGTGGTGAGAATTATCGTGTCGGATCAGTTTCCGGATTTAAGCAGATAACCGTGCCCGTAATTTTTCTTTGGCAGCGCGAGCTGCCCGCCCCCGATGACTGATGCGGTTTTTCTCGTCGGCGCTTAACTCGGCCATGGTACGCCCTTTGTCCGGCAAGAAGAAGATCGGATCGTAGCCGAAACCATTATCGCCGCGCGGCGCTTCGCCAATCACTCCCTCACAACGGCCTTCTGTGGTGAAGCTGCGTCCGTCCGGCCAGACAACGGCCACCACGCAGCGAAAACGGGCTGTGCGTTTTGAGGCTGGAACGCCGGCCAAATTGTGCAAGAGTAGGCGATAGCGGTCTTCATCCGTGGCACCAGGCCCGGCGTAGCGCGCCGAACGCACCCCCGGCTCGCCGTGCAGCGCGTCCACTTCCAGCCCGGAGTCGTCGGCCCAGGTGGGCAGACCGCTTAGCCGGGCGTAAGCACGCGCTTTTTGCAGCGCATTCTCATAGAAGGTTTCTCCGGTTTCCGCCACTTCTTCCTTGATGTCCATTTCGTCCAAATAAGTAATTTCGATGGGAAGATCATCCAACAATTGTCGATATTCCCGCACTTTCCCCTGGTTGTGGGTGGCAATAAGATATTTCACTTGTCACTTTTCCCTTGCAATTTGATCTGGTTTTAGCAGATACCTTTTGCCCAATACACAAACTTACCATATAATTTTATAGATGGCAAGGTCATTCCGGGGATTCTCTATGGGTGACTGTGATGTGTAATAGTGATTTTGAGGGGGAGGCTGATGTCTAAGCATCATCCGTTGCGTTTGTTTTCTGGCGAGGCCAATAAGCCGTTGGCGCAGGAGATAGCCCGGTATTTAGATGTGCCTTTGGGCAAGTGCACGACAACGCTTTTGCCCGATAGCGAAATTCACGTGCAGATCAACGAGCCTGTTCGGGAACAAGATGTCTTTATTTTGCAGTCATGTTCTGCGCCAGTGAATGATCACTTGTTGGAGCTATTACTGTATGTGGATGCTTTGCGCCGAGCCTCGGCGCATTCGATCACCGCTATCATCCCTTATTTCCCTTATGCCCGCCAGGAGCGTATGTCCAAAGGGCGTGAGGCCGTTAGCGCCAAAGTGGTAGCCCGGATGCTGGAAACTTTGGGAATTAACAGGGTTATTTACATGGATATCCACGCGCCGGCCATTCAGGGATTTTTCAACGTTCCGATAGATCCACTAACAGCATTGCCCGTATTTGCCGAATATTTCCAGAAAAGTGAACTGATCGATCCAGTAATTGTTGCTGCCGATGTAGGCCGGGCCAAGCTGGCTGGAAAATACGCCGAGGTGATGGGATTGCCATTAGTTCTGATGCACAAACGACGCACCAGCTTTGAATCGGTCAAAGCTACGCACGTGGTGGGCGAAATCCAGGGACGAACGCCAATTGTCATCGACGATATGATCGCCAGCGGCAGTGTTTTGACCCAGTTGGATGCTTTGATCGAAGCAGGGGCCCGGCCAGAGATTCATTTAGCGATTACCCATCCGATTCTTCTTCCCACGGCGTTACAACGACTGAACCATCCACGCATTAAAGAGTTGGTTGTAACGAATACAATTTACGTCCCCCCTGAGAAACGCCATCCCAAGCTCACGGTCCTTTCCGTGGCCGATTTATTGGCAGACGTCATTTTGCGCATTCACGAAGGACGTTCAGTTTCCTCTTTATTGAAATTGACGTGACGACGCAGCTTTCCCAACAATAGGACGTAGATAAGCGCCGGTCTATTCTGGTTTATCTACGGATGTCCGCGTGGAATTATACATAATCAGTGTTCTATATTAACCAAAAATTAAGCGGTTACAAACTGACTTGAAACGTGCGGGAGCGTTACAAGTTGACAAAGGGCGCTGACAACAACATAATGAAGTATCTACAGTATTAACAATTAACGGCCATCAAGTGTTTAGTGATTCTCGATAATGGAGGGTGAAATTGTTTAGCAAAGAGAAAACAGCACAGAAAGCGCCCATCGCAGAGCAAATAGAAGTGGAGATTGGCGCGCAAGCAACTGTCGGCGGTACGATTCGGTGTGACGGTAGTGTGAAAATCGACGGCGTTGTTGAGAACGGTAAGATCGAATCAACTGGCAATGTGGTCATTAGCACCCAGGCGAAAGTTATGGCAGACATAAAAGCCCGGACGGTTTCCATTTCGGGGGCGTACAAGGGGAAGATCATTGCTGATCGCGTGGAGTTGCTATCTAGTGGGCGGATTTGGGGTGAGTTGCAGGTTTACTCCTTCTTGCTTGACGAAGGTGGTTTTTTCCGGGGCAGTTTAGTGATGCAGGGAGAAGCCCCGGCCGTTCCGTTCCCAGAAGAACAGCCCGTTGATGACATTCCTGTTAAATCGTGACCTGTTTGTATAGGCATACGTGAGGGGCAAGAAGAATGGCTAAAAACGGCCGATTCTTTCTGCCCCTCTGAAAATAGAAATGGGACGCAGATCAACGCTGGCTGCGCACGCAGATAAGAAAACAATGGTCAAAAAATTAGTGACAGATTCTCCCCTGAAAATAGCTCCCATTGCGCCGGAGTAGAGGCTTTAGCCGGGGATAACGCTACAAAACCGCCTAAAGGCTCGAGCCCAGCCGTAGGTTTTCATTCGCTGTGGTGCGCTATAGGCCCATGCCGACTCCTTTGAAAATAGGACCTCTTCCCTGGCTTACCGTCCAAATGGGCAGCAAGCCTTCCCCTCCCCGACATGGGGAAGGGGAAAAGCTGAGCGCAGCGCAGCTTGGGGGAGAGGTTTCCCTGTAAATATAGCTGACATAACGCCTTCAAATCAGTCGTGTCATTGCGAGCGAAGCGACAGTGTGACCCTCTTTTTGGTCGAGCAATCTCCAACGCTATTGAGGGAGATTGCCACAGCCCTGCCGGGCCTCGCAATGACAAACTCCCCTCAAAATAAGTTGACGCGGCGGCACCAAGGCGCAGAGCGTCTAAAAAATCAGGCCTCCTTTAAGAAGTTCAACTTCTTCAAGAAGTTGAACTTCTAATCGACGGCGTTCTCCGCCCGAGGGTAGCTGAAGGCATTGCCTTCGGCTACCCTCTCCTCCGAAAAATAGAACGCAGATAAACGTAGGCTGCCTTGTCCGGCGATTAGAAATCGCTGCCACAACTGCGAAACCTGCCTGCGCAGGTTGCATACTAATCGCCGTAGGGCGATTTTGCAGAGGTTGCCGTGACTTTTATTCGCTGGGCGCCGAGTAAGCGCCCCCCGGCTCCCAATTTTGGGGGTGTGTTGCTCCACCAAGGTTGGGGGATAGGGGGCGCGTTTTTCAGCCGCTGTGGTGTGCCTGTCTGCGTGCCCGCACAGGTAGACCGAAGGCTTGTGATGACGCCTCTGATTTTATCCTCGTGAAATCTGCATTCTATTTGACCAGAGCTGAGCAGTTGCCAGGAATTTATTGATTGTTTCTCCGTGTCTCTGGATCAAATTGTGTGGACTTCCATATTGTTCGAACTACTCCTCCTGGATTTGACACAATGGCAAAGCGCGTGTAATATTTAAGTATACTTATGTATTAAGGTGGGTTGAATGACAAAAAAAGAATTATTTTTGGTTTCGTTCCAGTCGGCTATGGGGCAGGTGTTCCAGATGTCGATGCGGAGCTTTTGGAGATATATAAAGAAGCAGAAGCTGACTATGCCGCAGATGTTCGCACTACGTTATATCTATCATAAAGGAAAGTGCAATATCTCCGACATTGCGAAGGAATTAGGCGTTTCCAGTGCGGCGGCGAGTCAGATGCTCGATCGGTTGGTGGGGCAAGGGTTGATCCTACGCCGAGAAGATCAGCACGACCGGCGGAACAAGAATTTGACCCTCACAGAAGAAGGTCGGAGCTTGCTGCGGGAGAGCGTAGAGGCGCAGCGTCAGTGGCTCGATGCCCTCGTCGAAAGCATGTCGTCCGATGAGATGGAGCGAGTCACCGAAGCAATGGATATTCTGGCAAGAAGAACGTCCAAGATAGCGGCGCCCACAGTTCACGAAATTTGACACAAGGATACCGGGGAACAGAAGCTGCAAAGGAATCTAAAATTGGCGAATCGGTCGCATCAGCGTTCTATTTTTTAAGGAAGACTTCTCCTCCAAGCTGCTGCTCAACACCAGCCCCCTTTCAGGGGGCTTCTTGGCGACGTAGCACGGGGATTTGACCCCCGTGCGCTCGAGCGGAGAACGCTGTCGATTAGAAGTTCAACTTCTGCGAGAAGTTGAACTTCTAAAAGGGACTGTGGTCGTGACGCCGTAATGAAACAAGTTTTTTTGATCTGGTTTTTTATCTGCGTGCGCAGCCTGCGTTGATCTGCGTCCCATTTTTATTTTCAGAGGAGTTACTGAATATGCTACGCATCACGAAGTACATGAAACCATTTTTGTTGATGCTCTTAGTGTCGGTGGGGCTGCTATTCGTGCAGGCTGACGCCGATCTGACGTTGCCGGACTACATGTCCCGCATTGTCAATGTGGGCATCCAGCAGGGCGGCGTGGAAAGCGCCGTACCCGAAGCATTGCGCAAAAGTACCATGGACCGTATTTTCCTCTTTCTGCCCGACGGAGCGCGAGCGGAGGTGGAAGCACATTACAAGCTGGTGGGCAAATACACGGCTGGCTATGAGACTTACCTGCAGAAATATCCTGTGCTGGCCAAAGAACCGGTTTACGTCCTGACGAACGCCGACAAGAAAACAGTCAAACAGCTCGATCCGATTATGGGCAAAGGAATGCTCATTGTGTTTGGTATCGAGAAAATAGAAAGTAATCCGGCCCAGGCTAAGCAATTGATGCCCAACATGGGCTTTGATCTGTCTAAGTTGCCGCCGGGTACCGATCTTTTTGCTCTACTGGCGAAAATGTCTGCCTCGCAGCGGGCACAGATCAGCACGGCCATCAATCAGCGCTTTGCGACCATCGGCGGGGAGAAAGCGATCGTGCAGGCGGCTGCGCAGGCCGTTAAAGCAGAGTACGATGCTTTGGGCATGAATACCAGCAAAATTCAGAGCAGCTACATCTTGCACACCGGGGCGCTTATGCTTCTCATCGCTCTGATCTCGGTCATTGCAACGATATCGGTGGGGTACCTGGCGGCTAAAATCGCGGCGGGGTTGGGACGGGACTTGCGTCATTTTCTCTTCGAGAAGGTGATGCGCTTCTCCGGCGCTGAATTCGACCGCTTTTCTACCGCGTCGCTGATAACTCGATCCACTAATGACATCACTCAGATTCAGACGGCAATGATGATCATGGTGCGGATGGTGTTCTACGCACCTATTATCGGCATCGGCGCAATTATCCACGCTTTGAAAAAAAGCCCTTCCATGTGGTGGACTATCGCGCTGGCGGTGATAGTGCTCATTGGGATGATTGTTACTGTGTTCAGCATCGCTGTGCCCAAGTTCAAGCTCATCCAGATGCTCATCGACAAACTGAATCTGATCATGCGGGAGAATCTGTCCGGCATGATGGTGGTGCGCGCTTTCAGTCGCCAGCCAAATGAGGAAAAGCGTTTCGACGCAGCGAACGTAGACCTGACAAAAACTAACCTGTTTGTCAACCGGGTCTTCGTGGTAGTAATGCCGGTGATGATGCTTATCTTGAATGGCGTGACGATCCTCATCCTGTGGGTCGGTGCGCACCAGGTGGCCCAGTCTACGATGCAAGTGGGTGACATGATCGCTTTCATGCAGTACGCCATGCAGGTGGTCTTCGCATTTTTGATGCTGGCCATGATGTTCATTCTCTTCCCCCGGGCCGATGTCTCGGCGAACCGAGTCGCGGACGTGTTGGACACCGACATTACTATCCTGAACCCGCCGCAGCCCCGCACATTCCCGGCGCCATTCAAGCCTGCCATCGAGTTCGAACAAGTTTCCTTCCGTTATCCTGATGCGAAGGAGGACATGCTGCACGACATTAATTTTTCTATCCAAGCGGGGCAGACCATCGGAATTATGGGCACCACCGGCTCCGGCAAGTCCACGTTAATCAATCTGATCCCCCGGTTTTACGACGTAACCGGCGGTGCTATTCACATTGATGGGGTCGACATCCGGGAGGTGCCGCTGGAGGCGCTGCGGGACCGGATCGGCTATGTCCCCCAGCGGAGCAACCTGTTCGCCGGCACCGTGGAGAGCAACCTACGCTACGCCGACGAGCACGCGGACGAGGCGACATTGCGCCGGGCGCTGGAAGTGGCGCAAGCTACCGAGTTCATTTTCTCCAAGCCAGAAGGGATGCGGACTGAGGTCTCTCAGGGAGGAATTAATTTCTCCGGCGGGCAGCGCCAGCGGCTGACTATTGCCCGCGCGTTGATCAAGCGCTCACCGGTTTACATTTTCGACGAATGCTTTTCTGCCCTAGATTATAAAACCGATGCGCAACTGCGCCGCGCTTTGCACGGCTATCTGGCTAATCGGACTATTATTATTGTTTCTCAGCGCGTGGCCACCATCAAAGCGTCCGACCAAATTATCGTTTTAGACGAGGGCAGAGTGATCTGCAAAGGCACACACCACGAACTGATGGAAACCTGCAAGGTATACCGCGAGATTGCCCTTTCGCAATTGAAACAGGAGGCGCTATTATGAATACGCCCAACGAACAAAACCACGACAAAAATTCTGGCAAGCTACTCCGCCCTGGAAAAGTTATGGGGCGCGGCCCCGGCGGACACATGATGGAAATAGGGCCGGTAGAGAAGCCTATCGATTTTAAGGGAACACTGCGTAAGTTGGTGGCTTACCTCCATCCGTACAAATTGACTATCTTGATTGTCATGGTCCTTGCCGTTGGCTCCACCATTTTCGCCATCGTAGGGCCAAAAATCCTGGGCAATGCAACGACGACCCTTTTCGACGGCCTGATGAACCAGTTGGCCGGCAGTGGCAATGTAGATTTTGCCACCATCGGCCGGATATTGCTGACGGCGTTGGTTTTGTACCTGCTATCCGCTGCACTCAGTTACATTCAAGGCTGGTTGATGACCGACGTCGCCATGCAGGTCACTTACCAGTTGCGCAAGGAGTTGATGGAGAAAATTAACCGGATGCCGTTTCGCTATTTTGACGGTACCACCTACGGAGAAGTGCTTTCCCGGTTGACTAACGATGTGGATATGATCAACCGTACGCTCAACCAAAGCCTGACCCAGGTAACTACATCTGCTGTGACGGTGGTGGGCATTTTAGTGATGATGCTCACTATTAGTTGGCAGATGACGCTGATCGCGGTGGTGATCGTGCCTTTCTCTTTCTTAATCATGATGGTCATCATCAAAGCATCGCAGAAGTATTTTACCCAGCGTCAGGATTACTTGGGGCATGTCAACGGGCATGTAGAAGAGATGTTCGGTGGGCATGTGGTCGTCAAGGCGTTCAACGGCGAAAACAAGAGCATCGAGAAATTTGACCGCTACAACAACACCCTCTACGGTGCGGCGTGGAGATCGCAGTTCCTTTCCGGTATCATGCGCCCGCTGATGCGCCTCATTGGGAATTTGGGCTATGTGGCAGTGGTCATTTTGGGTGGCTGGTTGGCAATCCGCAACCTGATTACTATCGGTGATATCCAGGCGTTCATCCAATACATGCGCTCTTTCACGCAGCCCATCACCCAGTTGGCGAATATCTCCAATATTCTGCAGCAGACCGTCGCGGCAGCGGAGCGAGTGTTCTATTTTATAGAAGAGAAAGAAGAAACGCCCGATCCGGCACAGCCGGTCAAATTGGAGAAAGTGGAAGGACGGGTGGACTTCCAATCGGTGTATTTCGGCTACTTACCGGATAAAATGGTCATCAAAGGGTTCACGGCGCACATCAACCCCGGGCAGAAAATTGCTATTGTGGGGCCGACGGGTGCTGGCAAAACCACGCTGGTCAAGCTGTTGATGCGATTCTACGATGTCAACCGGGGTGCTATCTTGGTGGAAGGGCACAATGTTAAAGAATTCGCCCGCGCCGACTTGCGTGGCCTATTCGGGATGGTGCTGCAGGACACGTGGCTGTTCAACGGCACGATCATGGAGAATATTCGCTATGGTCGGTTAGATGCCACCGACGACGAGGTAATTGCGGCGGCACAAGCGGCCCACGCCGATCACTTCATCCGGGCACTGCCGGATGGGTTCCAATTCGTCGTCAACGAGGAGGTCACGAATATCTCCCAGGGGCAGAAGCAGCTTCTGACCATCGCTCGGGCGATCTTGGCCGATCCCCCGATGCTGATTTTGGACGAGGCTACCAGTTCTGTGGATACTCACACAGAACTACTCATCCAGAGCGCGATGGACAAGTTGATGCACGGTCGGACCAGTTTCGTCATTGCCCATCGTCTTTCCACCGTCCGCAACGCCGATCTAATCCTGGTGGTGCTGGACGGTAACATCGTAGAGCAGGGCAACCACGCTGAATTGTTGGCGCGGGGCGGCTTCTACGCCGAGCTGTACAACAGCCAGTTCGAGCAGGCACAAATGCCTGAAGTTCCGACGATGTCTCAGCCGGCGAGGCGTCCGGTGTGAGCCTGGGAACCGTATCAAGAGCGATTTCCTCTGAAAATAAAATGGGACGCAGATAAACGCAGGCTGCACACGCAGATAAAAATCAGATCAAAAAGCTTGTTTCGTTACGGCGTCACAACCGCAGTAATCTTTACCGTCTTTTCTGGAAAATAGAACGTTGATCAACGCTGATGTGCGCTGATCAACGCTGATCAAAAATATGTTACGCCGGCAAAACGAAAACCCCTGTTATCAGACCCGGTTTACGCTATTGACGATCGTCAAACGCAGACTAACTCATGTCGACGACGATAAGTACGACATCGATACTGGCAGGATGGCGGCGGACGGCAACGCGGCGAGAGAAAGTGATAGCCCAAAATAAACCGGCCACGACGCAGCCAAGAATCTTTTTTAGGGGGTCTGGGGGGGAAAAACGCCCCCAGTGGTATGCCACTCTTTTTGGGTACAGGGGTTTGACGGCTGCCCCCAAGAAAGAAAATAAAGAACATGGTCAGCCGCCATCAACTAGCGCCATTCCTATTTTAGAAGTTCAACTTCTTCAAGAAGTTGAACTTCTAATCAAAGATAATCTCGTCTCCTTTTTCTATTTCGAGGGTTCTGCCCTTGAGCGCACGGCAGGGGAACCGACCAGTTCCCCTGCAACTTTCCTAAAATGCTCCGTGGCTAAGATTAGTTGCCTTACTTTGGCGGTTTGATGGTAATGTGTTTATTGATGTCGGTGACGCTAGATTCCATGGTTTGATCTACATCGCCTTTCATGTGAAAAATACCCCGGACGACAACAGGTGGCAAATTCTTTTGATTGGCAATCCACACGTCTAACTTGGCAGAAGAAGTCGGGTAATTTTCCGCTTTTGTGTAATGTTTGCATTGGACATTGTTTACCGTCTCTTTCCCCACTAACAGCATGCCTTCGTCGGGTTGAATGACATCACCCATCTGATTGAGGGCATCGTCCAACTCCTCTTTACTGACTTGTACCCATTGACCGCCGGCTTTCATCCAAACCGTGTTTTCGGCCAAAATATATTCCATTGCCGGCACACCTTCCACCATTTTCATGACTAAATGCGTGGCCAACGGCTTTTTAGTCCATTCAATGTTGTAACCGCCGACTGTTTCGGTGTCACCGGTTTTCGATTTCATCGTCCACGCTAATCGGTAGCTATCCAGTTCGTTCAATTCTGCATAGTTAACTGCCTGGCCGGTGCCCTGTGACCCTTGCTGACTGGCGGTGGCGGTTTTGGATACAGGCTTTGTGGCAACCGGTTGCGTGGCTTGAGGGTGGTTACCGGCCCCGCCGCTATCCTTTTTGGCACCACCGCAAGCGGCGACACTCCCCATCAAGATGAACAACAGCCCTAACACAAAATAACGGGTGATTTTAGCCTTCATTGCTCTCTCCTTTGTAACTGTAACGCTATGTGATGAAAGCGTAGCCGTTGCTAAGAACCCTCTTGTCCCGGCCACGCCGATGGACCGCCCATCACATCACATTTTCACCATTGAATCACTATTCGGAAACGTTTCTGCTCTCAACGATACTCGAAAGAGATGCTACCCTTTATGCGTGTATTACCTATCCGCTGCACAAAGCTTGCAAGGCGGTAAATAGACGCCGCTCGCTTTCACTTCGGGGTGCCTGGCTCTGTGGAGGGCGTTTCCCGTTTCATCAGTAGCGGGCGCAACGCCGCCGCCAAGTTATCCAGACCGTGGAAAGTCGCCTCGTTCTCGTAAGCTTCGTTGCCATCTAAAGGCCGGATCAGACCGCGCCAGCCGGCGTCTCCCTCCTGAGCGCCGGGCTCGCGCCACAGGCGCAGGACAAAGGTGACAAGTGGGCGAACTGGCTGGTCCATGACTGATTTCCCCTTCTGGCTACCCCAGAATGATGGGCAGCGAAAGCCTATCTCGCAGGATAGGGGTGATGGCTGCTCACTGCCGGGTTCTGCATTTCATACTGATTCTTCCTTGCACTATAGAATTCCGTACAGCTATGATATCACGGAGG
>WFQU01000154.1 GCA_015486845.1 Anaerolineae bacterium
CTTTCAGGGGGCTTCTTGGCGACGTAGCACGGGGATTTGACCCCCGTGCGCTCGGGCGGAGAACGCTGTCGATTAGAAGTTCAACTTCTGCGAGAAGTTGAACTTCTAAAAGGGACTGTGGTCGTGACGCCGTAATGAAACAAGTTTTTTTTGATCTGGTTTTTTATCTGCGTGCGCAGCTAGCGTTAATCTGCGTCCCATTTTTATTTTCAGAGGAGATCATCGAGATGAAATTGGCCCGTATCCGTCAGGAAAACAGTACTGAGTTAGCTATTGTAAAAAAACATGCACTCTTTCCCCTCATCGAAAATTACGCCTATTTGGCGGGCCAAGGGCGAACCCCTTTAGCCTGGGCACAAAGCGGCGTAGAAGCACTCTTAGCCGCCGGTGATGATGCAATGGCTATCGTACGGCGTGCCTACGAAGCCGTCGACTTGCCATATCGCATACCGATAGACCATGCTTTGCTCCTATCGCCCATTCACCGGCCCAGTAAAATCATAGCCATCGGCCTCAACTACTGGGATCATTGCCACGAACAAAATGTCAAACCGCCCGACCATCCCATCGTTTTCACGAAATTCAGCACTGCCATCGTGGGTCCGGAAGCGACCGTGCAATGGGATCCAGCATTAACGCAAAAAGTGGATTTCGAGGCGGAATTAGCTGTTGTCATTGGCAAGACAGCCCGGCACGTGCGTAAAGAAGTAGCGTTAGATTACGTTGCCGGCTATACCTGCGCCAATGACATCAGTGCCCGCGACCTGCAATTCGGCGACAAGCAGTGGGTGCGCGGCAAATCCCTGGATACTTTCGCCCCCCTCGGCCCATGGCTGGTCACTGCCGATGAAATTGCGAGCCCAAATCAACTCACCATCCGGTCCACTGTCAACGATCAGATCATGCAAGATAGCAACACAGCAGAGATGATCTTCGATATACCAACGCTCATTGCTTTCGCATCACGAGCTTTTACGCTTTTGCCGGGGGACATCATTCTCACCGGCACGCCCAATGGCGTCGGTGTATTTCGAGAACCGCCGGTTTTCCTACATGATGGGGACGAAGTAACTGTTGAAATTACAGGTATCGGCACCTTGCACAACCACTGCCGAGAACTAACGCCGTAAGACCGCGATGGCCCTCCTGCCGGGTCATGCCCTTCACCATCATGCCTAGCCCAAATAAGCCGGAATAATGGAGCGAGTAACACAATAAGACACCTGAGATCGATCAACGAAAACTATACCGAAAACTCAGGAATCTTTACGACTTTGCTTCACGGCGTGGTCGCGCCGAAGCGCTTTGGATTCTATCTCACCCAAACTCGGCAGTGCAGGCACATTTTCTCTCTGTAACCCGGCCAAAGCGCTACACACTGCCACCAATTCCGCCCCCACGAGAATAATGAAGGCAACGAGATAAGACCAAATTAGAAGCACCACAATAGCACTTACAGAGCCGTACACAAGACCGTAACGAGCCAGATTCCCTAAATACCAGATGAAACCCCAGCGGAGTGATTCAATGCCCAAAGCGGCAATCGACGCGCCGGCCAAAGCAGACCGATCCAAAACGTGCTCTGCCGGCACCGACTTATACAACACCCAAAAGAGAAAAAGATTGAGCAGTGGCGGCACCAAACCGCTACCCCAGCGCAATATTCTTCCCAATTGGGCACCAATGAGCGGGACATAAGGCAAATAAACATCGGTTAGAACGTGAAGAACTGTACCAAACGTCATAATAGCGAAAAACAGCAAAATGATGATAATTACAATGAGAATGGAAGATAGCCGCTGGAGCCAAAAGACAGGCATATTTTCTTCACTCCAGGCCCGGCGGATAGCGATGATCAAGGTCGAAAAGACGCCGGACGCGGCCCACAAAAGACCGATAGCCGCGAAAAGGCCCATTGACTGGCGCTGTGCAGACAATAGCTTAATATTATCGAGCACGACGTCCGCCGCAGCAGGCAAATAACGGCTCGTCAATTGCATCACGGCCGTCTGCACTTGCTCTGTAGCCAAAAAGTGGCTGGCCAATGCCGCCAACAACAATAACAACGGGAAAATAGACAGGAAGCCATAAAAAGCAATTGCCGCGGCCATCTGACTATCGTGATGTCGTGTAAAACGAACAATTACCAAGGCAACCACCCGCAACGCACCTTTGCGCAAGAATGGTGCCGCTTTTTTCGCCCAAGATTCTGGCAGTCCCATAGCCAGCGCCAAAGCCTGACCGTCAGCCGGATTAATAGAAAACGATCGTTCCTCTCTCTTACTCAGATTCATCATTTCTTCTTGGCAGCCGCAATCCTCACCCCCTATCGGCCACGTTTACGGTACATATTTCCCCAGCACGATAGTCGCATTTTGACCTCCCAAACCAAACGAGTTGGAAAGGCCTACACGGATGCCATTGACCAATCGGCGCGCTTTGTTGGGCACGTAATCCAGGTCACAAGCCGGATCAGGATTCTCATAATTGATTGTGGGGTGCACGATCCCCGTCTCGATGCTCTTGGCCGTTACAATGGCCTCGATGCCGCCGGCGCCGCCGAATGCATGGCCGATCATCGACTTCGTCGAATTGACCACCAGATCGTAAGCGTGCTCTCCCAACGCATTTTTGATGGCCATCGTTTCCACTTTGTCGTTGAGCGACGTAGAAGTTCCGTGCGCATTGATATAATCCACCTCTTCCGGTAAAACGTCCGCGTCTAACAAAGCCTTTTCGATAGCAGCTTGTGCGCCTTGGCCGGTAGGATCGGGCGCAGCCACATGATAAGCATCGGAACTCAAACCAACCCCCAGCACTTCAGCATAAATGTGTGCGCCACGCGCCAGAGCATGCTTCAAACTTTCCAGTACAAGCACGCCGGCCCCCTCACCAATAATAAAACCATCCCGACTGGCGTCAAATGGCCGGCTCGCTTTCTGCGGCGGGTCGTTACGGGTTGAAATCGCTTTCATGTTCGTGAAGCCAGAGAAAAAGAAATCGCAAATCAACGCTTCAGCGCCACCCGTGATTACTGTGTCCACCACGCCGTTACGAATTGCTTCCAATGCTTGACCAATGGCCTGTGTCCCGGAAGCACAAGCAGTAACCACCGTCTCAGAAAGCCCACGAACGCCAAAATGCTCGTTTATGTGAAAAGTCGGCATGTTCGGCAAGCCACCCGTGGCAACCATAGGACGCACGCGCATCACACCAGCTTTAGATGATTTCCAAATGGCGTGCTGGTAGAGATCAAAACCACCTAAAGCGATACCCATGATCACGCCGCTGCGATCGCTCTCGGTCACCGGCCAGGAAATCCCGGCATCTTGTAACGCCTCTTGCGCTGCGGCAATGGCAATTTGGGAAACACGTGCCATTTTGCGGGCCACTTTGCGGGGCAGATATTTCAGCGGGTCAAATCCTTTAATTTCCGCAGCAATTTTCGTTGGATATGGACTGGGATCGATCTGCGTCACATAATCCACACCAGAAACGCCATGCAATAAATTATTCCATGTTTCTGGAAGCGTAAGCCCCACCGGTGTCACAGCGCCCATGCCAGTAATGACCACACGCTGCCGCGGAAAAATGTCTTTGAACGTGCCTTGCCGCAATTGTCGCAACAGAGATGTCGCTTGGGTTTGTAACTGGCTCGGACTCAGCGTCTTCCCGACATTGATGGCAGAGAGCAAATCGGACAATGTCTCCCGCGCCGACGCGGGAAGTGCCTGTAACTGGGATAACAATTCTCTTTCATTCATGTTCATTCTCCCACGACTAAATTTTTATCTGATTACTTATTTTTTTCAGCACATTGCTGTTAGCAGCACGGAAAGCCGCTCTAATGGCATTACGCACACCCAAGCTGTCGCTGCGACCATGACCGACCATCACAATGCCATCAACGCCCAAAAGGACCGCACTGCCGTACTCACGGTAATCCAGCCGTGCGGCCACCGCTTCCAGTGCTGGCTTCGCCAAGAGCAGGCCGACCGCCGCAGCCGGCCGTTGCTTGGCCTCTTTCTTGACGAGATCCGTCAACATGGAGGCCACTGCTTCCGCTGTCTTAAGCAAAACATTGCCAGTGAAGCCATCCGTAACAACAACATCCGCTTTGCCGGCAAAAATCTCCTTGCCTTCCACATTACCGACAAAATACAAAGACGGCATCTGCTCCAACAGAGCAAATGTCTCTTGCACCAACGCATTCCCTTTGCCTGCTTCTTCGCCATTGGAAACCAAAGCCACGCGCGGCCGTGGCCTATCCAACAAAGCCTGGGCATAAACCGAGCCCATAATAGCAAATTGTTGCAAGTAAAGCGGCTTACACGTAGCATTGGCACCAATGTCCAACAAAAGGCAATAGCCCTGGCGATGAGGGAATGGCGTAGCCAGCGCCGGACGCTTAATGCCTTTTAGCCGGCCCAACGTCAACAAAGCCGCTGCCAACGCGCCGCCGGTGTTGCCGCAAGTCACAAAAGCATCCGCACGGCCCTCTTTAACCAAGCGCATGGCGACACTCATAGAATTATCAGGACGCGTGCGCACCGCTTCCGCCGGATGTTCCCACATAGCGATCTCTTGCGTGGCCGGAATCACCGTCAAATCGAGATTGGTTGTGTCATATCGCGCCAGTTGTTCCTGCAACATGGCTTCCTTTCCGACTAAGTAAAGGCCGATGCCAAAATCACGGGCTGCGTCCATAGCACCGGCCACCGTCACTTCCGGAGCGTGGTCACCTCCCATGGCGTCTAAAGCGATCTTCACGTCTAACGACTCCTTTGCTTGCTGAAACGCACTCGACAGCACACAAATGCTTCCTTGCACACCACGACAAATGTACTTTACATCATACCCAATAGGAAGAAAAGAGGCAATTTTTATGTGTTACTGCTAATTTTCTCGGTAGCGTACTAACCAGGTTGAGACTGACCAAGAAAATCAGAGAATCAAGCTTTAGTTTCGCCAAAGATGGCGATAGCACCTTAACAATACCACAAAAGCGGAGAAACCTTCTTCATTCCAGTGATTTTGCGGGCATGGCAACGCCTGGAGACGAAGAATCGTCTCCCAAAGAAGCCTTATGCCTATCGTGAAACGCCGATGCTGCGCAGCTGACTTCAGACGATGGCCCATTCGGTAGCGACCAGGATGTTATCCACAGCCGCATCCACTTGGCCAGTTCGCAGAGCCTCGGCGATAACTGTGCGCAACAAAGTCTGGAAATGCCCCAGGCGATGCTGGCGGATGGAATCTGCCAGCGAGGCAGATGTTTGGCCTTGCAAGTAAGCCTGGGCGTGTCGATACTGCAGATAGTTAAGGGCCATGATCACTACAGCGAACCATTTCTGAGTGGCCTCGAAACTTTGCAGACGAAAATCACCCAGTCCCAGGGCTTGTTTCAGGTAGAAGTTATCGACTTCCACAGGCCAGCGCTTCTGATAAATTTTCAGGATTTCTACTGCCGAGAGACTCAGGTCTGTGCAGATGAAATACCTGGGGCGTTTATCCCCCTTGTGCCGTTTTGAAATCAATGCGCGGACTTCGCCGACACCATCTTCCATAGCACCGTTCACGGTGCGCACCAAGTAGGTGCGTGTCTTGTGGGCAGCATCCGCAGCCTCCAGCGTGACCCGCTGATAAGGCTTGTGCCTGAGCGCCTGGTTGTGTTGGTCGATACGCTTCTGATTGATGCGTCGGTTGCGCTTGACAGCGCTAATGACGTGCCAGCGTTGTCGCCGACAGAACTTAATCAACTTGGCAGAGGCGTACCAGGAATCGAACAAAACGTAAACATGGTACCCTTTAGGCAGCATCTCGGTTAACTCAACCAAGCATCTCCCGTGCCAAACGATACTTGCTGCGATAGTGCAACCGGTTCTCTAGAGAACGCCCGTGGTTGAGTCGCCGAACTGTTTTCTCTCGCAAGTACAGGTGTGTATCGAACAGAAAACCCAAGGGGCCAATCTGGAGGTGCACTTCGACATATACATACCCATTGGTATAAGCCTGTTTCTTGCGCGTGCTCTCGTTGTGATTATGATGATAAGCTACTGCTTCCAGATGTCGAGTCGCCTTGCCTTTCTTGCCCAGACTGTCATCTATGCTCACGTAGATGGAAGAAGCCAACCCTATTTGTTGCGCAAACGCTAACAGCTTTTGTAGCATGAATTGCTGGCGTGGCTTGCTGATGGCTTCCACCTGCCAGGGACTTTCACGAAAGAAATCCGCAGCAGCTTTGGGGCCGGGTACCCTTGCCAACAATCGGTAGAGTGCACTCAACGTCTTCCGATTACTGTGCATCAGCAAAGCATCCATGATATGAAGCAGATGTCGCTTTTGTGGTTTGTAAAGTGCAAGATCAAGCGCCTGGATGAATGCAACAA